>JAHEKO010000175.1 GCA_024638355.1 Acidobacteriota bacterium | reverse complement strand
TGATCGGCGAGATCGGCGGCAGCGCCGAAGAGGAGGCCGCGGCCTGGATCGAGCGCAACTTCGATCGCCCGGTGATCGGCTTCATCGCCGGCCGCACGGCGCCGCCGGGCCGCCGGATGGGGCACGCCGGGGCGATCGTCGCCGGCGGCAAGGGGACCGCCAAGGAGAAGATGGAGGCGCTGGCCGCGGCCGGCATCTCGGTGGCCGAGTCCCCGGCCGACATCGGTGCCAAAGTGGCCGAAGCGCTGGGCTGAGCCGGTCATGGAGCCTCTGTCGCTGCGCCGGATCGAAGGGGCCGGCTGGCTCGCGCTGATCGGCGGCGGCGAGTTCAGCTTCGGCGAGACGCTCGAGGCCGACCGCGCCTGGCTCGACAAGCTGGAGCCCGCGGCGACGGTTCGCTTCCTGCCGACCGCCAGCGGCTCCGCCGACTACGCGCGCTACTTCGCGGCCTATCTGACCGACGAGCTCGACCGCCCCGTGGAGCTGGTGCCCGTCTATCGCGCCCGCGACGCGCGGCGCGGCAAGAACGTCGAGAAGATCGAGAGCGCGCCCGCCGTCTACCTCGGCGGCGGCGTCGCCGAAGACCTGCTGGACGTCCTGGCGGAGTCCCCCGCGCGGGCGGCGCTCGAGAGCCGTCTGCGCGCGGGCGGAGTGGTGGTCGCGATCGCGGCCGCCGCGCAGGCGCTGGGCGCGGTGGCGCGCGGACTGCGAGGCGGCGTCCTGTCCGGCCTTGGCTGGCTGCCCGGGACCGCGGTGGAACCGAACTTCAGCCCCGCCCACGATCGACGGCTGCGCGAGCTCCTCGAAGCTCCGGGCGTCGACCTCGGGCTGGGCATCCCGGCGGGCTCGTGCCTGCTGCTCGGGCCGGCGGGCGAGGTCGAGCTCGTCGGCACGGTGTTCAAGATCGACGGCGCGGATGGCGACATCGTGCCCCTGGGCGCGGGCTGATCCCGCGCCGACCTACGGAGACCAGACATGGAACGGACCCTGACGATCCTCAAGCCCGACAGCGTCGCGGCCGGCAACGCCGGCAAGATCCTGGCCCACCTCGAAGCCGAGGGCTTTCGCGTGGTGGCGATGCGGCGGCTGCAAATGACCGAGGCCCAGGCGGGCGCCTTCTACGAGGTGCATAGGGAGCGGCCCTTCTACGGCGAGCTGGTCGAGTTCATGACCAGCGGACCGTGCATTCCGATCGCCCTCGAGCGCGAGAACGCGGTCGCCTATCTGCGCGAGGTGATGGGCGCGACCAACCCGGAGGAGGCCGCCGACGGCACGATCCGCAAGCTCTACGCGACCGACGTCGGGCGCAACGCCATCCACGGCAGCGACTCGCCCGAGAACGCCGCGATCGAGGTGGCGTTCTTCTTTGCGCGGGCGGATCTGCTCGGGTAGGCGAGCCGATGGCCGTCAGGCCCGAGGGCATGGCGGGCGGAAGCCTGCGTCTGTTCCGGGGTCAAGACGACATTGGTGTGGAGCAGCGAAGCGTGACGCGGGGGCCCGCCTCACGGCCGGACCGAGGCGTGCGGCCGGTGGGCACGGAGCAGGTGATCCAAGGCGGCAAGTCGAGATCGCTGACGTCAGGAGAGGTAGAGCTCGCGGATTCGGTTTTTCACGGGAGCGTCCAAGGGCACGGCCTACTGGTCGCAAGGCCACTTCATCGACGAGATGACACACGTCTGGCAGCACCAGAAGGGCATAAACGTGGTGCTGGCCAGGATTCTGAGGGGCGGTTATGAGTACCTGCCGCTGGTGCCTGGAAGGGCGTTCGAGGACTACGGAATCGAGCAGCAGGGCGACATCGTGAGGGACTACTTCTTCCTACGGTTCGGACGACCGGTCGAGGGTGCTCCCGATCTGGAGGCCTACGAACGGCTGATTCCGTTCGTGCCCTTCGACGGAGAAGAGGAATGAGCCGCCCGCTGCCGCTGCTCGCCTGGGTTCTGCTGCTGATCTTCGGTTGCTCCTCGAGCGACTCGGGAGTGGACGAGCGCGACCCCCAGCAAGCCAACGAGAAGGGGGAAGCCGCGCTCGATCGAGGCGACATCGAAGCCGCCGTGGAGGCGGTCCGGAGCTGTGCCGAGGCCGGGCTTGCGGAGTATCAGTTCTCGCTCGCTGTCCTCCTGGACGACGACCAGGTCGATGCATTGAAGCCGCAGCGCGACGCCGAGGTCCTGAAGTGGCTGCGGGCGGCGGCCGGTCAAGGCCACGAGGAGGCGGCCAGGAAGCTGGCGTTCTTCCATCGCTGGGGACACGTCGGGCTGCCGAAAAACGAGGACAGGGCGGTGTGCTGGGAGCGTGTAGCGGACGGTGAGGCGGACGCGAAGGAGTGCCTGGATGGGCACCTCGAGGCGGAGGAACGAGGCGACCCTCCCGAGGACGTGAGCGCGATGATTCGACGAAACGCCATCCATCCGGTGGTGGGGACGGCCCTGCAATGAGGCACTCGACCGGCTCCGGACTCTGCGCGATCTCGCTGCTGCTGGCCTTGTCGGTGTCGGCCTGCGACAGCCAGCCGTGGGGAGTGAGACTCGAGCCGTCTCGGGTGTCGCGAGCCGAGGGAAGGCTGCGCGACGGTTGGGTATACGTCGTCGTCCTCCGGTTCCCCTGGCCGGGCCGGCCGCCGTCCGGAGGTCGGAACCCGGTTGTCACCGAGTTGGAGAACTCCGGCGTCGTCTGGTCCCTGGCCTACGCGGATGGGACACCGATCGCCGGTGAGCGGGGTCTGACCGACACGTTCTCTCGAGCCTACGACGGTCAGTTTTGCAGGGTCCTCTTGGCCCGGTTCCCCGGCAACGGCGGCGTCGCCCATCTCGAAGCCATGATCGAGCGAATGCCGGAGGCTCTGGCGGGCAGGGAGGTCCGGCTGGTGCTCGAGCGAACCACCAGGCCGGAGGATCTGCGCGAGTATCTACCGTGAGATGGTGAGTCTTACGTTCGATCTCGGCTAGGACAACCTACGAATTTCGAGGTTGCTCGGCTTCGCCAACAGGGGTCAACGGCGGCTCATTCGTATCGGATTCAATGGCTGGAGGAGGGCTGGAGGCCAGATCTCTGCAGGCCTCGTGAACAGGCGACGTGCCGAGGGGGACCTTTTCTTGAATGGTGACTACACGGGTTACCGTTAGCGCGGCTGGAAAGGAAAACGATGAATTCCGTTGGAGTTGCGATTGTCGTTGCGCTTGTCGTAGCGCTTGTGTTCTTGCGCTCTCCGAGCGCCGCCCTGGATCAGAGCTGCTCGGGGCAAACAACGCGAGAACAAGAGAAATCCATGCAAGCCGAGGAGAAAGAGGCCTTTGCAGATGTTGCCCGGTATTTCGACGAGGTCAGTGAGTCCCTTGAAGAATCATCTGTGGGTAGGCACCTTCTAAACGACTCGCAGGAGCGTTGGAGGGACTTCGTCGACGCAGACTGCAAAGCAGTGTACGAGTCTTTTCCGGCGGCAGTAATCGCAACATGGCGCAGTTGGGTTGCAGGATCTGTCACGCCAGGGAAAGGAGCTATTGGTTGTGGGCGCGGTACCTGGAGGGAACCGTTACCACGTTGGAGATGCCGGAGCGCTGCGAGTAGGCTCGGAAGAGGCTCTAGTGCGAATCGAACCCGTGTCTAGGCCAAGGGAGGTTGCAAGGCAGTTGACCGTCACGGCTCTGATACTTGCCACATGCGCGGGAGAGCCGGTGACGCGAGACGATTCGCGGGAGATCGTACGTCGCCACCAGCTTCCCGCCGCTCACCGCCGAGATCGTCGAGCGGCAGCGTGTCGCCCTCGACGCCGCTCACCACCTCCGGCGGTCGAGTTCGAGCTCGGTGGCGTCGTTTACGGGTTCGACTCCCTGCTCGGCTTCCTCGAGTTCTGCGGTGAGGACGCCTCCTTGCGCCTGGCGCGCGAGCGCCGCCAAGCTCAACCTGTTGAGCGGCTCGGAAGGGACGATCCAGGCGGTCATCGACGAGGCGGACGCCTTCCTGGCCCTCTACCCGCCGGGCAGCGATCCCGGGGGAGGCGCGGAGGACATCGCGCACGATCTCGCGGCTGAGAGTCCCGTTCGGCTGCCTCGATCGGATACGCTTGTCCCATGGCCTACCGAGCGATGGATGCCGCACCGGCGGAGAGCGTCGCGGAAGAGCGCCGCGGCCGCGAGGTGGGGCGGTTCTGTCACGCCTGCGGCAGCGTCTACCCGCTTTTCCAGCGGCGTCACAAGGGCAAGCCGAGCTTCGGCAAGGACCACGTCGCGTCGCCGTGCAGCCAGGAGGGCGAGGCCTTCGAAATGGGCGCGGCGTGGTGGGAGCCGGCGGTGGAGGTGCTGCCCCCGCCTCCGGCCGAGGAGCAGGCCGGCGAAGAGGAATAGGCTCGCTTCGCGCCGCTTCGGCTAGCCCTCGCGGCGAGCCAGGGCCAGGCCGAACAGCTCCTCGCCGTCGGTGAGCCAGTCGGCGAGCCCGAAGCCGCTCCCCGCGAGCAGCTCTTCGATCACCTCGCGGCGGTACTTGCAGCTGATCTCGGTGCGAATCTCTTCGCCCGCCGCGATCTCGAGGTTGAGACCGAGGCCGGCGAGCTCGACCCGGTGGGCGCGGTCGGCGACCAGGCGCATCTCGATCCGCTCCCGCTTGCGGTCGTAGAACGCCCGGTGCCGGTAGAGCTCGGTGGGGAAGTCGCCGTCGAACGCCTCGTTGACGACGCTCAGAATGTTCAGGTTGAACTCTGCGGTGACTCCCCGGCTGTCGTTGTAGGCGGCCTCCAGGATGGCCGGGTCCTTGACCAGATCGGCGCCGAGCAGGAACCAATCGCCGGCGGCCATCGGCTCGGCGATCCTGCGCAGCAGCTGGCGGGCGGGCTCGCGCTCGAAGTTCCCGATGGTCGAGCCGATGAGCATCACCAGCCGCCGCTCGCCGGGCGGGATGGCCGCCAGATGACGGTCGAACTCGCCGACCACGCCGTGGATCCTCAGCTCCGGATAGGCGCGGGCCAGAGCCCCCGCGGCGTCGCGCACGGCCGGCTCGCTGACGTCGAAAGGTATGTAGCGGTGCAGATGGTCGGCCCGCTCCATGGCGTCGAGCAGGATCCGCGTCTTGGTCGACATGCCGGAGCCGAGCTCCATCAGCTCGAAAGCGCCGGCGCGCGCGATGATGTGGTCGGCCTCTCGCTCGAGGATCTCCGCTTCGGCCCGGGTCAGGTAGTACTCGGGCAGGCGGGTGATCTGGTCGAACAGCCGCGAGCCGCGCCCGTCGTAGAAGTAGTGCGAGGGAATGCTGCGCGGGCGCTCGCCGAGCAGCCGGCGGAGCTCCTCGCCCTCGCGCTCCAGGTCCCGAGCCCCCGCCAGCACATCAAAGGTGAGCCTCGAGCCGTCGCTGCCGCCGCCGCCCATCACGGTTCTAGTGTAGACCGGGCGGAAGAGCGTTCCCGGCCCACGGGCTAGAATCATCGCCCACAACCCGAGCCGGGAGGAGATCCATGTCCACCACCGAGAGAGTCGAGTTCGAGGGCGCCCTGGGCGACCGATTGGCGGCGCGCGTCGAGCTGCCTTCCGGCCCGCCGCGCGCGTGCGCTCTGTTCGCCCACTGCTTCACCTGCTCCAAGGATCTCAAGGCGGTCGTGCGCATCAGCCGGGCGCTGGCCGAGCGCGGGTTCGCGGTGCTGCGTTTCGACTTCACCGGTCTCGGCGAGAGTGAGGGCGACTTCGCCGACACCAACTTCTCCTCGAACCTCGACGACCTGGTAGCCGCCGCCGAGTTCGCCGGCGAGCGCTATGGCGGCCCCGAGCTCCTGATCGGGCACAGCCTCGGGGGGGCCGCGGTGCTGGCCGCCGCGTCCCGCATCGAAGCCTCGCGCGCGGTGGCGACGATCGGCGCGCCGAGCGATACCGATCACGTCCGCGCGACCCTCCTGGCCGGCGGGTTCGATCCCGATGCCGAGGGCGACGAGGCCGAGGTCGAGCTCGCCGGGCGGAGCTTCACCGTCCGCCGGCAGCTGCTCGAGGACCTCGCCGAGCAGCGCCTGAGCCGGGAGATCGGCCGGCTCGGCCGGCCGCTCCTGATCCTCCACTCGCCCGTGGACGAGATCGTGGATGTGGATCACGCGCGGCGGATCTACAAGGCGGCGAGGCATCCGAAGAGCTTCGTGTCGCTCGACGGAGCCGACCACCTGCTCCTCGAGGACGAGCGCGACTCCGAGTTCGTCGCCGAGGTGCTGGCGGCCTGGGCGGGCCGCTACATCGAGCCACGCGAGGCAGCCGAGAGCGGCCGGGAGGAAGAGACCCGGGCGCAGGCGGTGGTGCGGGGCGGGCCGGCCGGGTACACCAACGAGATCACCCTCGGCCGGCACCGGCTGATCGCCGACGAGCCCCAGAGCGTCGGGGGCGGCGACCGCGGCCCGAACCCCTACGACCTCCTGCTGGCCGCCCTCGGAGCCTGCAAGTCGATGACCCTGCGCATGTACGCCGATCGCAAGGGATGGCCGCTGCAGGGTATCGAGGTGCGGCTCGATCACTCGAAGATCCACGCCCGCGACTGCGAGCGGTGCGAGAGCGAGAGCGGCAAGATCGACCAGCTGCGCACCGCGATCCGGATCGAGGGCCCGCTCGACGACGACCAGCGGGCGCGGCTCATGGAGATCTCGGAGCGCTGCCCGGTGCATCGAACGCTCCACTCGGAAGTCGAGATCCTCAGCCGCGAGCTGGAGTAGAGCGTCCTCCCACGAGGACGATCAAGGCCGGCGCTCCGATGGGGAAGCGCGGTGAGACTGCCCGAACGGGCGTTATAGGCGGCTGGCACGGAAGCTGAAACCCCGGCTCTTCAGGAGGTGCACACATGAAGAGATCGCTCCTTGGTACAGCCCTTCTCCTCGGACTCGCGATGAGCCTCGGCCCCGGTGCCCCGACACCCGCCGCGGCAGGCGATTGGTACATCGGCGGCGGGTTTCGGGTCGGCGGCCTCGAGTTCTCGCTGGCCTTCGATCACGCCCGCGACCATCTGGGGCCGTACTACTACCGCACGCGGCATTCCCCGAGCCATGCCGGGTATGGGTGCGGGTCGTACTGCTTGAAGCGCTCCGGCTACATCTACCACCATTCGGGCTGCCCGCTGGTGCTGCATCATTTCCGGGTGCACCGGTTCCATCCGGCCCGCGCGTGGGACTACTATCGCGGGCCGGGCTACGACCGCTATCCGGGTCGCGGGCGCGACTACGGTCATCGCGACTACGGCTACCGCGGGCGCGGTCATCGCGACTACGGCCAACGCGGGCGCGGTCATCGCGACTACGGCTACCGCGGGCGCGGACAACGGGACTACGGCCGCGACGAGCACCGCTACCGCGGCGACTACCCGCCGCGGCACCGGCATCACGAGCCGCGCTACTGTCCGTATCGCTGAGCCGGCCGCGAGCGGCTCCAGCGAGTCGGCGCGCCGCCCGTATAATCGCCTCAGGTGAAGGCTCGACCGGCAGAGGAATCCCCACTGATCGTCGGCCGCCCCGACCACTCGATCTCGCGCAAGGCGATCCAGGAGAGCGCCCTCAAGGTGCTCTACCGGCTGCACCGGTCGTCGCACCGGGGGTACCTCGTGGGCGGCGCGGTTCGCGACCTGCTGCTCGCTCGATCGCCCAAGGACTACGACGTCGCGACCGATGCCCGTCCGGCGCAGGTCCGCAAGCT
>JAHEKO010000694.1 GCA_024638355.1 Acidobacteriota bacterium | reverse complement strand
CAGGCATGACCGAGCGCGACGAGATGGAGGCGGTATTCGAGGCGATCCTGTTCGTCGCCGCGGAGCCGCTCGAGCGCGCCAAGCTGCTCGAGGTCTTCGACGAAGGCGAGTCGGAGGAGGCTGCGGCGGCGCTCGAGGCGGTTCTGGAGCGCTACCGCGGGAAGCCCGACCAGGGGGTCGCGGCCGAAGAGGTCGCGGGGGGAGTTCGGTTGGTCACCCGCCCCGAGCTCCACGGCTATCTGCGCCGCTTCTTCGAGATCACCGGTCGCAGCAAGCTTTCGATGGCGGCGCTCGAGACCCTGGCCATCGTCGCCTACCGGCAGCCGATCACCGGGCCGGAGATCCACGAGCTCCGCGGGGTTCAGCCGTCGGGGGTTCTCAAGACCCTGCTCGATCGTCGTCTGATCAAGATCTCCGGCCGCCGCCAGGTCGTCGGCAAGCCCTTCGTCTACCGCACCACCCGTGAGTTCCTGATGCACTTCGGGCTGCAGAGCCTCGAGGACCTGCCGCCGCTCGAGGAGTTCGAGGAAGCGTTCGGCGCCGAGCCCGACCCGCAGCTCACCCTCGAAACATAGGCTCTCCGTGTCCCCGGCCCAGCCAGCCCCGAATCGATGCCGCGGGCGGAGGCGTTCACTCCCCACCTCGAGGGTGAGAGAGGCATCGAGGGTTCAGGGGGCGATCCGATGACCCGCGAGCGGCTCCAGAAGGTCCTGGCGCGGGCGGGGATCGCCTCACGCCGCAAGGCGGAGGAGCTGATTCGGGGCGGACGCGTCACGGTGAACGGCGCGGTCGCCGCAGTGGGCGACAAGGTCGAGGCGGCTCGCGACGCGATCAAGGTCGACGGCAAGCTGGTCGGCTCGCCGCCGGCCCTACGCTACCTGCTGCTCAACAAGCCCAGCGGCTACATGACCACCCGTTCCGATCCCGAAGGCCGGCCGACGGTCTTCGATCTCATCGCTCCGCGTCACCGCGGCCACATCGAAGCGGTGGGGCGCCTCGACTTCCGCAGCGAGGGGCTCCTGTTGCTGACCAACGACGGCGATCTGGCCCAGCGCGTCGCCCATCCCCGCTACGGCTGTACCAAGACCTACCTGGCGAAAGTGAAGGGCCAGCCGAAGCCCGAAGCGCTCGAACGCCTGCGGCGCGGCATGGTGCTCGACGGTCATCGCACCGCTCCAGCCAAGGTCGGGCCGGCCGCCCCGAGGGGCCGGCGCGCGGCCAGAGAGAACTCCTGGTGGCGGATCGAGATCGCCGAGGGCCGAACCCGGCAGATTCGCGAGATGTTCTTCCGGGTCGGGCACCCGGTGCAGCGTCTGCGCCGGGTCGCGATCGGCCCGGTCGAGGACCCCCGACTGCCGGTCGGCAGCTACCGCGAGCTCACCGAAGCCGAAGTGAAGCGGCTCCGCGGCTAGCGGCTAGCTGTAGATTCTCAGGACCTTGTGGACGGCTCGGATCCGGTCGAGAGCCAGAAAGGAAGCCAGGCGGCCTCGCGACCGAACTCTCCGATTCGACCTCCGTCTCCGCCGACGGCCGACGGTCTGCCGCAGAGATCCGCGGGCTTGAACTAGGCTCCCGGATCAGCGGCCCCTGAACCGACCCCTACGTGAGCAAGCCTCCGCCAACCCAGGCGGATCTTCGCCAAGAACGGGCCGGGCGGAGGCGTCCTTCTCCCCCCGAGCGGGGGGAGAGGGACCGAGGGAGCAGGGGGCGATCCGCTGGAACGTCTAGCGAAGATCCGCCGCTCCGATCCCGGATCAGCGTCCCCTGAACCGAGCCCTACCTGAGCAAGTCCCCGCCCACCCAGGCGGATCTTCGCTAGACATTCCCGTTGGCGGTCACGTAGCGGCCCCAGTGCCGCGAGCCGAGCTTCTTGACCGTCTCGATCCGGCGCTCGGCTAGCTTCTCGGCCGCCACCGCGGTCGGCACGCCGTGCTCTTTGGCGATCTCGAAGACGCCCATAAGGTTCAGGTAGATGCCGCGCGTCATCCGCAGCGCCCGATCGCGCTGATACTCGCCTC
>JAHEKO010000003.1:22707-29219 GCA_024638355.1 Acidobacteriota bacterium | reverse complement strand
CGGGCGCGAGGGGCTCGGCCGCGGGTTGGACGGCCGGCGTGGGCGCCGGCGCGGCCGCTCGCTCATCCGCCGCCGTACCCGGCCGCATGAAGGCGTTGGAGTCGTGGACGCGCAGCGTACGGTGGTCGACCTCGAGCTCGGGGTCGGGGCGCCCGCTGATCCGGGCCAGCCACGAGCTCCAGGCGGCCGGATCGGCGATCCGGTAGGCGTAGCCGAGGGCGTCGGGCGCCGCGCGCCGGCCGTCGACGGAGGGGACCCAGCGCATCAGCGACAGGCTGATCTGCGAGCCGAAGCCGGCGCCCAGCCGCAGAGCGTAGCGGATCGGATAGGCGCCGCCGCGCGAGAGGTTCAGCCGACCGAGATCGGGATCGACCTCGCGGAAGTTGGCGACCGGCGGAACGAGCCCGGTCTCGAGAGCCTTGATCGCCACCACGTCCTCGATGCCGACCGCCATCGGGTGGCCGGTGACGCCCTTGGTATTGGCGACGACGATGCTGTCGGCGGCGTCGCCGAAGACGCTGCGCAACGCGTCGACCTCCGCCTGCGCGCTGCCGCCGCGCGCCGGCGTATAGGTTTCGTGGGAGACGAAGATCATCTCGGAGGCGATCCGGCGGCGGTCGATACCCCAGTCGCGCTCCGCGCGCGCGACCAGGCTCTCCATCACGCCGCGGATGTGCCGGATATCGAGCCGCGTGCCGTGGAAGGCGCTGTTCGCGGTCTCGGTGGCCAGGACCTCGGTGATCGGCCGGATGCCCCGATCGGCGGCGGCCTCGGCGCTCTCCACGACCAGCGCCGCGGCGCCCATGCCGATCAGCATGCCGTGCCGGCGCCGGTCGAACGGGATCGCGGCGTCCTCGACGCTCTCGTCGGTGGCCGCGGCTCCGCTGGCCAGGAAGCCGGCGCCGATCCACTCCAGCAGATTGTCGCTGGTGGCGTCGTCTGCGGAGATGATCAGCACCCGCTCGCAGCGGCGCTGACGAATCCAGTCCTCGGCCAGGGCGACCGCCTGGGTGGTCGAGGCGCAGGCGGAGTTGATCTGGGTGTTGGGTCCGCGGGCGCCGATCAGCTCGGCGAACTGCGAGTGACCCATCGACAGCAGACGGAAGAGGAAGCGGCGATCGAAGGTGTAGCCGCTCTCGGCGAGCTCGGTCTCCGCCGCCTGCACGCGGCGGTCGAGCTCGGCGGCCAGTGCCGCATCTCCGCTCGCGACTCGTGAGCGCAGCTCGCGCAACTCCGCCAGGCGCTCGCGAAGGGCGCGGTCGCGGTAGTAGCGCCGGTTCTCGTCGGCGAAGGCGTCGATGCCGGGGAAGGCGCTGGCGAAGATCACTCCGGTCGAGTCCCAGAGCGCCTCCGGCAGCAGCCAGCGGTCGGGAAGCTGGCTTCCCGTGGTGGTGGTGCGGTAGTTGAGCACGAGGGGCACGCCGGCATCGCGTAGCGCGTCGAGACCGGCGCCGATCGCCAGCTGGGTGGTGATGTCGAGCGCCTGGAGACGGTCTCCCGGGTAGCCGAACTCGTCGTGCAGGTCGAGCTCGCGGCGTCGCGCCGCCAGCTTGATCACCTCGTCGGGATGGTCGATGGTCTCGAAGCGCGGCTCGCCGCGCTCGCTCTTGACCAGGCGGGTGATGTTCTTGCGCACCAGCGCCTCGCGCACCTCGGGCGGAATCTTGCCGATGAACTGTTCGCCGGCGAGGATGCGGCCGACGTTGCCGTCGTCGAAGACCCGCTCCGTGCCGGGGAGGCCGAGCGCGGCGCCGGTGACGACCACCGGACGCTGCGGAGCGGCCGCGGCGCCGCGTGGACCGCCGCCGCCGGCGTAGAGCTCGAAGCCCTTGGCCAGGGTCTGCGCGATCAGCTGGCCGAGCTCCTGGAAGGGGTCGCCGCCGCTCGCTGACGCGGGGGTCGCGACGGGCGCCGGGGACACCGGCGTAGCCGTCGACGGGGCCGCGACCGGTGGGGCGGTGGCCGGCGCGGTGCTCGGTCGGGCCGGCGCCGCGCGCACTTCCGCAGCCGTGACGGCCGTCTCTGCCGGACTGCCGTGCCCCGCCGCGTAGAGGCCGCAGAGTGCCTGATTGAAGGCCTTCTCGTCTGCCAGCTTGGGATGGTTGGTGAAGAGCGACAGGGTGTCTCCCCGGCCGCCGAGAACGTCGAGAGCGAAGACCTGCAGCGCCTTCTTCGGGCCGACTTCGACGAAGGTCCGAACTCCGGCCTCGTAGAGGCGCTCGAGCCCCTTGACGAATTGGACCGGGGAGGCGATCTGTCGGCCCAACAGCTCGACGATTGCGGGGCCGGCATCGGGCGTGCTCGGGTAGAAGTCGCCGGTGACGTTGGCCACGATCGGTAGCCGTGGAGGCCGCGGCTCGAGCCGTTGCAGCATGCGCTCGAGCGGCGCCGCCGCCGGCGACACGATCTCGGTGTGGAAAGCGTGGCTGACCGGCAGGGGGCGAACCTCGTAGCCGGCCTGCTGCAACGCCGCGACCGCCCGATCGACCGCTTGGCTGGCGCCGCCGATCACCGCCTGGCGGGTGCTGTTGATGTTGGCGATCACGACGTAGCCGTCGATCGTCCCGAGAACGCGCTCGATCTCGTCGATCGGCGCGAAGGCCGCGGCCATCTTGCCGCAGTCCTCCACCGAGACTCGCGTCATCTCGTTGCCGCGCGCGCTCACCGCTTCGAGGGCGTGGGCGAAATCGAGCACGCCGGCGGCGACCAGGGCGCCGTACTCGCCCAGGCTGTGCCCCATGACCATGTCCGGCTCGATGCCGTAGGCGGCGAGCAGTCGGGTCAACGCGATGTCGACCGCCAGCACCGCGGGCTGGGTGATCGCGGTCTGCCGCAGCAGCCCCTTCGCTTCGGCGACCTTCCGCTCGTCGGCGGGGTCGACGAAGATCAGCCGGCTCAGCGGGCGGCCGAGGAGCGGCTCCATGATCGAGTCGGCCTCGGCGAAGACCTCGGCGACGATCGGCTCCCGCTCGCGCAGCCCGCGCAGCATGTTGACGTACTGAGAGCCCTGGCCGGTGTAGAGGAAGGCCACCTTGGCGGCCGCTCCCCGGCCGCGGTACACACCCTGCGCCGCGAGCGCCGTCCAGACGGAGGGCTGGCCGGTGTCGAACGCGGTCAACGCCCGGCTCGCCTTCGCCGCGAGCTCGGCGGCGTCTTCGTAGTCGATCGCCAGCCGCTCGGCCGCGCCGAGGGCGCCGGCAGCAGGCGGCGCCGGTTCCGGCGCCTTGCCGATGGCGGCTTGCCGCTGGACCTCGAGGAGCTTGCTCTCGAGCTGGCCCTCGTCCGGAGCGCCGAGCAGCAGGGCGCCGCGCATGGGCGAACGTGCGGCCAGGGGCGGGGCGCCTTCCGCGCCGGGCGTTTCCTCGACGCTGAACACCTTGCTCTCCTGGCCGGACGAACGGCCCGGCACGTACTCCTCGAGCACGATGTGGAAGTTGGTGCCGCCGAATCCGAAGGCGCTCACTCCGGCGCGGCGCAGGTCGTCTCCCCGCGCATCCCATGGGCGAAGCTCCCGGTTGACGTAGAAGGGCGAGCGCGCGAAGTCGATGTTCGGGTTCGGCGCGTCGAAGTTGAGGCTGGGCGGTAGCTGCCGCTCCTCGAGCGCCAGAATCGCCTTGGCCACGCCGGCCGCGCCGGCGGCGCCCTTCAGGTGGCCAATGTTCGACTTGACCGAGCCGAGCGGCAGCGAGCCGCGCTCGAAGCCGTAGTTCTGGAAGACCTCGCTGAGGGCGGCTACCTCGACGACGTCGCCGACGCGGGTCGAGGTGCCGTGCCCCTCGATCAGGGTCGCGCGGTTGGGCGTCACCCCGGCGCTGCGCCAGGCGCGCTCCACCGCGAGCCGCTGGCCGACGGGGTTGGGCGCGGTGATGCCCTTGCCGCGGCCGTCGCTCGAGCCTCCGACACCGCGGATCACCGCGTAGATCCGGTCGCCGTCGCGCTCGGCGTCGGCGAGACGCTTGAGCAGGAATACGGCGGCGCCTTCGCCCATCACGAAGCCGTCGGCTCCGTCGGCGTAGGGGCGCGTTCCGGTCGCCGAGAGAGCGCCGATCTTGCAGAACTTGACGAACGTCGCGGCGCTCATGTTGGCATCGACGCCGCCGGTGATCACGGCGTCGAAATCGTTCTCCTCGAGGCCCTCGATCGCCGCGTCCATCGCCGCCATCGCCGAGGCGCAAGCCGCGTCGCAGACGAAGTTGGGTCCATTGAAATTGAACAGGCTGGCGATACGGCCGGCGATGATGTTGGCGAGCTCGCCCGGCATGGTGTCCTCGGTGATCTCGGGCAGCCGGTGACCGATGCCGGCACGCAGCTCCTCGATCAGCTTCTGGCGAATCTCCTCCGGCAGCGAGGCGAAGCTCCCGGTGTTCGACAGCTCCTGCGCGTACTCGGGAAAGTTGATGCGCAGGGAGGTCTTGTAGTGCTGGTCGCCGGCCATGGCGTTGCCCAGGATGACCGCGGTCCTCTGGCCGTCGAGCGGCCGGTCGGGATGGCCGTAGTCGAGCAGCGCCTGGCGCGCCGCGGCCACCGCCCACTTCTGGGTGCGGTCCATCGCCGCGTCGACCTTGGGCGGAATCGGCAGCCGCCACTTGAGCGGTTCCCACTCGAAGTCGGTGACCCAGCCGCCGATCTTCGAGTACGTCTTGTCGGGCGCCTTGGGATCGGGGTCGTAGTAGAGCTCGGGATCCCAGCGCTCGCGGGGCGTCTCGCGGATGCTGTAGCGGCCCTGCTTGCAGTTCTTCCAGAAGGCCGCGGTGTTCGGAGCATCCGGCAAGACGGCTCCGACTCCGACCACGGCGATGGCTCGGGGTGCTAGCGTCGGCATTGTTTGAACTCCTGGGGCTCTCTTATCTCTCGTAGAGCAGGTCGGCGAGCCGATCCATGTCGGTCAGCAGATCGCGCTGCGCGTCGTAGATCGCCGGCAGTCCGATGCTCGCCGCCGCGGCCGGATCCGAGCCGCTGACCCAGCGCAGGCCCTCGCCGGCGACGCGCAGCGCCGCGTCGCACGCGAAGACGCGGCTGAGCACCGCCAGCGCCTCGGCACCGAAGCGCCTGTCGGTCTTCTCGGGCAGCTCACCGTTCGCCGCCCGCGCCGCGCGTCGCGCGAGGCTCCCGGCGCACTCCGCCCACGCGATCAGCTCGCCGAGCCGGAAGAGGATGTGTTGGTTGCGCGTCAGCCGCGCGATCCGGGCGCGCTCCAGGATCTCGGCCAGCGCGTGCAGCCCGAGGGCTGCGGTGTCGGCGCCGACGCCTTGCTGCCGGGCGTGCAGCCGCTCGAGCTCGCCGGCGAGCTCGTGGTAGTGCGCGCCGCGGGTCTTCAGGTGCTGCTGCCAGCGATCGCGCGAGATGGTCATCTCCAGGATCTCCGAGGTCCCCTCGTAGATCGTGGTGATGCGCACGTCGCGCTTGATCTTCTCGACCATGTACTCGCGGGTGTAGCCGTAGCCCCCCAGGGCCTGGATCGACGCTTCGGCCGCGGCGTTGCCCGCTTCGCTGGCGAAGTACTTGGCGATCGCCCCCTCGGTGTTCAGGCTGCCCTCGCCGGCGTCGATTCGCTCCGCGGTCTCCTCGATGAAGGCCCGCGCCGCCTCGAGACGCGCGGCGTGCGGGACGATCAGCTTGTGGGTATAGCCCTGCTTCTCGGACAGCGGCGATCCGGCCTGGACGCGCTCGATCGAGTAGGGAATGGCGCGGTCGAGGCAGGCCCAGCCGCCGCCGAGGCCGAACGCCGCCACCATCAGGCGGGTGTAGCCGAAGACCGCCTGGGCCTGGAGCAGGCCCTGGCCTTCGACGCCGCCCACCAGCCGGTCGTTGGTCACGAGGACGTCGTCGAAGTTGACCGAGGCGGTGTTGCTGGCCCGGATGCCGTGCTTGTCTTCCGGTTTGCCCCAGCTCAGGCCTTCGGCTCCGCGCTCGACGACGAACCAGCTCGGGCCGCCCGGGGCCATGGCGAGCACGCTGTAGAGATCGGCGAAGCCGCCGTTGCTGATCCACTGCTTGGCGCCGCTGATGTGGTAGCCGACCGGCTCGCCGCCGTCGAGCACCGGCTCCGCCTTCGTGCGTAGGGCGGCCAGGTCGCTGCCGGCCTCGGGCTCGGTGGCGCAGTAGGCCATCAGCAGGCCCTCTGCGGCGATCCGGCCCATCCAGTGCTTCTGCTGCTCCTCGGTGCCGCCGAAGACGATCGGATCGCTACCTAGAAAGGTCGCCAGCACGCCCGTCGCCACGCCCAGGTCGATGGTCGCCAGCTTCTCGCACACCCGGTACACGTCGAAGGCTCCACCGCCCATTCCTCCCCACTCCTCGGGGATGAAAAGGAGCTGCACACCGAGCTCGTCGCCGCACATCGCTCGAACCACGTCCACCGGGAACTCGTCGTCGTGATCGAGCTCCAGCAGCTTCTCTTCGGGAAGGTGTTGAGTCGCGAACTCGCCGATCGCCTCGAGGGTCAGCTCGAGCGTCTCGCGGTCGAGTCCGGCTACCGTCGCAATGGTCATCTCGTCTCCCTCTCCCCATAC
>JAHEKO010000003.1:0-22607 GCA_024638355.1 Acidobacteriota bacterium | reverse complement strand
GCTTCTCTTCGGGAAGGTGTTGAGTCGCGAACTCGCCGATCGCCTCGAGGGTCAGCTCGAGCGTCTCGCGGTCGAGTCCGGCTACCGTCGCAATGGTCATCTCGTCTCCCTCTCCCCATACCCGGGGGGGTCAGATCCCTGCCCGATCTGACGGTGACCCTCGATTCTACTTGGGCGGGGGCTGGAATGTCTGCCCGGGCCAAACCTGCGGACCCTCTACCAGCGGCTCGCGAGCGATCAGAGCCCGCGCTGCCAGCCGAGATGGAAAGCGACGTCCGACATGGCGCCGCGTGGAGAGTCCTGGGTCATCGCCACGAAGAGGGTTCCCAGCCGCGCGACGCGCCGCTTGAGCCCGGCGTCGAAGAGAAAAACCCGGTCGGCCAGCCCGACGATGAACAGATCCCGGTAGCGGCTTTGCGCGTAGCTCGTCTGAAGGACCAGCGAGGTTCGCGTACCCAGCGCGCGCTCGAAACCGAGCCAGGTCGTCGGCAGGGTCCTCTGCTCGAGGAAGATCGCGTCGTTGCCGCCGTGACGTACGATCGCCAGCGCGGCTCGGCCGAGCGCGGCGCTGCGACTCAGAACGTCGCCGAAGGGCAGAGATCCGCGAGCACGCAGGCGCCGCAGTCGGGCCGCCGCGCCTTGCACACGGCGCGGCCGTGATCGATCAACAGATGCGCCCAGAGCGTCCAGTCGCTCTTCGGCACTACCGCCATCAGGTCGCGCTCGACCTTGACCGGGTCCTTCTCCTCGGTGAGGACCAGGAGCCGCGAGATGCGGCCGACGTGGGTGTCGACGACGACCCCTTCGTCGATGCCGAAGGCGTTGCCGAGCACCACGTTGGCCGTCTTGCGTCCGGTGCCCGGAAGCCTGACCAGGGCGCCCATCTCGGACGGGACCTCGCCGCCGTGCTCGTCCACCAGCGCCTGGCCGAGGCCCTTGAGCGAGCGCGCCTTGTTGCGGAAGAAACCGGTCGTCCGCACCAGCTCCTCGAGCTCTCCCAACTCGGCGGCGGCGAGGTCGGCCGCCGTGGGAAAGCGAGCGAAGAGCTCCGGGGTCACCATGTTGACGCGCTTGTCGGTGCACTGCGCGGAGAGAATGGTCGCCATCAGGAGCTGCAGGGGATTGTCGTGGTTCAGCGCGCAGCGGCTGTCGGGGTACTCCCTCTTGAGACGAGCGAGGATCTCCTCGGAGCGGGCGCGGCGCGCTTTCTTGGACTCCCGGCGAGCGGCCGAGGGAGTCAGCCTTCGTCGAGCCATTTCCCGCTCGGCCTCAGTCCTTGGCCGCGATCCCGCCGACCAGCCAGTTGAACAGGCCGAGAACGATGCCGCCCAGGAGCGCGGGCACGCAGCCGTCGACCGTCAGGCCGCTGAGAAGCGACGAGGCGAGCAGCAGCATGGCGCCGTTGATCACCAGAAAGAAAATGCCGAGCGTGACCACGATGAACGGGATCGAGAGCAGGGTGACGAACGGCTTGACCAACAGGTTGATGAGGCCGATCACCAGTCCGGTCAGCAGCAGGTAGAGCACGCCGCCCTGCCAGTCGATGCCGGGTACCAGCCAGGCGGTCACGAGAATGCCGAGGCCGTTGAGCGCGACCTGAACGAGCATGCGCATGGAGAGATTCTAGCCTGACTTCGCTAGTTGGAGTCGCTGCCGCCGCCGTCGGGAGTCCAGCTGGGGAGGGTCGCGGGGTCGACGCCCACCGAGCGCAGCGCGTCCCCCCAGGCGCCTTCGGGGTTGTCGGCGAACAGAAGCTCCATGCGCACCGGCGCGATCAGCCAGTCGTTGCGCTCGATCTCGCGTACCAGCTGGCCTTCGCCCCAACCGGCATAGCCCAGAAAGAGGCGAAACCGCTCCGACGGCGCGCCGGCGAGCTGGGTGAGGTCGCCGACGTGCTGGGTGATGCGGAGCCCGGGGAAGACCTCCGAGCTGGTCGCGTCCGCCTCGGCGCCGCCGTCGATCCCGCAGGTCGCCTCGTCGAAGAGGACGGTGCCCAGCTGCGGCTGCACCGGCCCGCCGAAGTAGGCGAGCTGCGACGACTCGCCGCGCCACTCGATCTCCATGCCGGTGAGAATCTCGGCCACGCCGATGTCGCTCGGGCGGTTGGCGATCAGTCCAAAGCTGCCCGCGTCGTTGTGCTCGATCAGGAAGACCACGCTCTTGTGGAAGAACGGATCCTGCACCTGCGGCATCGCCAGCAGCAGCATCGGCGTCTCGAGATCCTCGAGCCCTTTCGGCACGCCACCATGATACCGGTCTCCCTTTCTCCACGTGGCGTTGACTGTTTGCCTCCCCTCTCGGTAGAGTCCGTGGGCGGGGTGGAGCAGTCTGGTAGCTCGTTGGGCTCATAACCCAAAGGTCGCAGGTTCAAATCCTGCCCCCGCAACCACCCGCAATTTCGCGACCGCGCTTCGAGCGCGGTTTTTTATTGGCCGCCGCTTCCCAATCGACGGCGGTCCACTACAATCGGACCGATGTTCGAGATCGAAGCGATTCAGGCACGAGAGATCCTGGATTCCCGCGGGAATCCGACCCTGGAAGTCGATTGCCTACTGATCGGCGGCGCCGTCGGCCGGGCCGCCGTTCCCTCGGGAGCCTCGACCGGCAAGCGCGAGGCGCTCGAGCTGCGCGATGGCGGCGACCGCTATCTGGGCAAGGGAGTGCGGCAAGCGGTCGCGCACGTCGGCGGCGAGATTGCCGAGACGTTGATCGGCATGGACGCCCGCGATCAGGCGCTGATCGACAAGACCCTCCTCGATCTCGACGGCACGCCGACCAAGAGCCGGCTGGGAGCCAACGCCATCCTCGGCGCGTCCCTGGCGGTGGCGAAGGCCGCCGCCGAAACCGCCGATCTGCCGCTGTACGCCTACATCGGCGGCCCGAGCGCCACCGTCCTGCCGGTGCCCATGCTCAACGTCTTGAACGGCGGCGAGCACGCCGACAACTCGGTGGACGTGCAGGAGTTCATGCTGGTACCGGTCGGCTTCGATTCTTTTAGCGAAGGGTTGCGTGCCGCGGTCGAGGTGTATCACCGGCTCAAGCAGGTGCTGACGAAGCGCGGGCTGTCGACCGGTATCGGTGACGAAGGCGGATTCGCGCCCAACCTGGAGAGCAACCAGGAGGCCCTCGATCTGCTGGTCGAGGCAATCGGCCAGGCCGGCTACCAGCCGGGGTCCCAGATCGGCCTCGCCCTCGACGTGGCCGCCAGCGAGCTGGTCGAAGAGGGGCGCCGGGGCAGGTACGCGCTGCCTGGCGAAGGCCGCAGCGGGCTCGGCAGCGACGATCTCATCGCGCTCTACCGCTCCTGGGTCGATGGCTATCCGCTGCTGTCGATCGAGGACGGTCTCTCGGAAGACGACTGGGCCGGCTGGCGCACGCTGAACGCCGAGCTGGGCGATCGCGTGCAGCTGGTCGGCGACGATCTCTTCGTGACCAACCCGGAGATCGTCGCCCGCGGCATCGAGGAGCGGGTGGCGAACGCGCTCCTGGTGAAGGTGAACCAGATCGGCTCGCTCTCCGAGACGTTGGCGGCAGTCGACCTCGCGCGTGGCGCCGGCTGGGCCAACGTCCTGAGTCACCGCTCGGGCGAAACCGAGGACACGACCATCGCCGATCTCGCCGTCGCCACGCGCTGCGGCCAGATCAAGACCGGAGCTCCCTGTCGGAGCGATCGGGTGGCGAAGTACAATCGGTTGTTGAGAATCGAGGAGGAGTTGGAGGGCGTCGCTCGCTACCCCGGTGCCGCCGCCTTCCCGCGCGCCAGCAGTTGACCCGGACCACCCAGCCACCGTCGCGAGGGCGTTTCCGGGCCATCCTCGGCTACGCCTCGCTGGCGCTGGTGGTTCTCCTGGCGCTCGCCGGCTTCCGCGGATTCCGCGATCTGACCCTGGCCAAGGCGCGCGAGGCGCGTCTCCAGGCCGAGATCGAGCGCTCCGAGGAAGAGATCACCCGCCTCGAGCACAAGGTCGAGCGGTTGCGCGACGACCCGGTACTGCTCGAGCGTCTGGCGCGCGAGGAGCTGGGCATGGTGAAGCCCGGCGACGTCGTGGTGGTGGTGGAGGCCGAGACGGGTCCCGGCAAGTCGGTCTCTACCGCGCCGGCTCGGCCGCCTGCTGAGCCTTCTTCCGATCGCCGCGCGCCAGCGTTACCTTGAGCGCCGGCGGCGTGACCAGGGTCGTGACGATGACCATGATCACCACCGCCGAGTAGGTCGAGACGTCGATCACCGGCTTGCCGGCGAGGACCAGCGAGGCGCCGATCCCGGCGAAGATCAGCCCGACCTCGCCTCGGGGCACCATGCCGACCGCGACCGAGATGCGGTCGAGCCCCTTCTCGATCACTCCCAGCGCGCAGATCATCTTGCCGATGATGGCGACGATCGACAGCACCGCCGCGAAGCCGAGCACCTCGACCTCGCCGAAGGTCGACAGATCGACCCGGATTCCCATCAGCACGAAGAAGACCGGCACCAGGAAGGTGTTGATCGGGTGCAGCAGCTCTTCGACGTTGTGGTCGCCGCGGTCGATAAAACTGCGGTAGTGAACCTCGTCGAGGATGAGGCCGGCGGCGAAGGCGCCGACGATCGGCGCCAGCTCGATCAGGTTGGCGAGATAGGACAGCAGGAAGCAGAAGGCGAGAGCGAGGGTCAAGAGGAGGCCCTTGATCTGCAGGCGGCTGGCGAGCCTGAACATGCGCGGCGACAGCCAGGTGCCGATGACGATGGCGCCCACCAGGAAGCCGGCCGCCTTGCCGATGATCATGGCGACCTCGAAGCCGGCCAGCTCACCGCCGGTGTTGGCCGCCGAGATGATGCCCGAGACCACCGCCAGGATCACCAGGCCGAGCACGTCGTCGATGACCGCCGCCCCGAGGATGATCTTCGACTCGCGGGCGTTGATCTTGCCCAGGTCGGAGAGCACCCGGGCGGTGATGCCGACGCTGGTAGCGCACAGCGTGGCGCCGATGAAGACGTGCACCAGCACGTTCTTGTCGGGGAGCATCCAGGCCGAGACGGCCAGGCCGAGGAGGAAGGGAGCGACGACGCCCAGGATCGCCACCAGCAGGCTCGAGGCGCCGACCGACAGCATCTCCTTGATGTTCGACTCCATCCCGACCTCGAAAAGCAGGAGGATGACGCCTAGCTCCGCCAGGATTACGATGCCGCTCTCGGTCGCCAGGAAGTCGAGGCCGTGGTAGCCGGCGAGCGCCAGATTGCCGAGGACTACGCCGGCCAGGAGCTCTCCCAGAACCGCGGGTTGGTGTACGCGCTCGGCCAGCTCGCCGCCCAGCTTGGCCGCCACCAGGATGACGACCAGGGCGATCAGAACCGGCGTAACCGGGCTGGCGTGTCCGCCGCCGTGGTCGTCGCCGCCGTGCTCGGCGGTCGCGCCCTCCGTTTCGACGACGGCGCCGTCGGCCGCGGAGAGACTTCCCGGCAAGCCCAGGCCGGGCCCGAACGCCACGAGGGCTCCGAGCAAGACGAGTCCCAGGAGTGCTCTACGCATCTTCCATCTCCTCCTCGAGGTGAGGGCCAATGGTACAGGAGTGAGAGGATACGCCAACCCGATGACCGCCCTTCTCGACGATCTCTCCCGGACGCTGCGCGCGAGCGATCCCTTGCGTGCGCTGCTGGCCGGCGCCGCGAGCGCCCGTAGGCTGCCGGTGCCGGCGGCGGCCTGGGTGCTCGAGTTGATCGCCGCCGAGCGCGGCGAGCGGCACCTGGTCGTCGTGCCGCACGAGTCGGACGCGCTGGCCTGGGTGGAGGCGGCGCGGCTCTTCGGCGGCGCGGCCACCTTCTTCTCGGTGCCGGGGCTGACTCCCTACCAGGAGACCGAGACCTCGCTCATGGTGCGCTGCGAAGAGGCGCGGGCGCTGGCGGGCGTCGCCGACCGCAGCATCGGGACGCTGGTCTGCACGCCGCGCGCTCTGTTCCGGCGCCTGCCCACCGCGGCCGCCTTCGCGCGTTCCACCTTCAGCCTGGCCCGCGGCGACGAGATCTCGATCGACGACCTCGCGCGGCACCTCGACGCCCACGGCTTCGCGCGCCGCGACCTGGTGACTGAAGTCGGCGAGTACGCCGCGCGGGGTGGCGTCTTCGACGTCTTCCCGCCCGATCAGCCGTCGCCGGTGCGGCTCGATCTCTACGGTGACGTCATCGAGTCGATCCGGCAGTTCGGCGCCTCCGACCAGCGCTCACGCGCCGAGCTCGAATCGATCGACCTGCTGCCGCTGACCCTCTTCCAGGCGGATCCCGAGACCGCCGATCGGCTCGCCGATCTGCTGGGCGCGCGCCTCGGAGCCGAGGCCGGGATCGAGGTGGCCGAGAAGATCGAGGCGCTGCGCGAGCGGGGCCGGTTCCCCGGCTGGGAGAACTATCTGCCCCTGCTCGAGCCCGAGACCGTTGGCCTTGCCGAGCTGTTCGCCGCCGACGCGAGCGTCGTCTACCGGCCCGAGGATGTGGCCGCGGAGGCCGAAGCGCACGCGGCCCGCCTCGAGGCGGACTACCGGGCGCGTCGCGAGCATCACCAGCTGGCGCTGCCGCCCGACCAGTTGGAGCTGCCGGCGGAGCGGGTCGGGAGCTGGCTTGCCGGCGCTCGGCTGCGGATCGAAGAGTCGCCGGTCGCAGGCGGAGGGGTCGACTTCGGCGCCTCTTCGACCGACGTCCTGCACGGCCAGCTACCGCGCTTTCCACGCGAGGTCGAGACGGCGACGGCGCGCGGCGAGCGGCTGGTGATCGTTCATTCGCCCGAGCACCGCGGCCGGTTGGAAGAGCTCTGCGAGACCTATTCACTCGCGGTCGGCCGCGGCGGCGTCGAGCTGACCGAGGGCGAGCTCGGCCGCGGCTTCCGGATGCCCGCGGCCGGCATGGTGCTGTTCGGCGAGCACCAGCTCTTCGCCCGGGTCGCGCCCGCCCGGCCGCGCGCGGGCCCGCGGTACGGGCCGTTCGTCTCCTCGCTGCGCGACCTCAAGGTCGGCGACTACGTGGTCCACACCGATCACGGCATCGGCCAGTTCATCGGCATGCGCTCGGTCGGCGACGACGACGGGCAACAGGGCCCGGTGCCGGCGACGCTGACCGGCGGCGAGCAGGCTCCCGCGCCCTCGTCGATCGAGGTCATGGAGCTCCTCTATTCCGGCGGCAAGACCCTGCTGCTGCCGCTGAGCCGGATGGATCTGATTCAGAAGTACAGCGGTATCGAGGGCGCAGCGGCCAAGCTCGACCGCCTCGGCGGCACCTCGTGGAATCGCACCAAGGAGCGCGTCAAGGCGGGCATGCGCAAGCTCGCCGCCGATCTGCTCAAGCTCTACGCCGAGCGCCGGCTGGCCGAGGCGCCGGCAATGCCCGCGGGCGGCGACCTGCAGGCCCAGTTCGACGCGGCTTTCGACTACGAGGAGACGCCCGACCAGTTCGAGGTGATCGCCGCGATTCGCGCCGACCTGGAGCAGGAGCGACCGATGGATCGTCTGCTCTGCGGCGACGTCGGCTTCGGCAAGACCGAGGTCGCCATGCGGGCGGCGCTCAAGGTGGTCGAAGGGGGCTATCAGGTCGCCGTGCTGGCACCCACCACGATCCTCGCCGACCAGCACCTCGACACCTTTCGCAAGCGCTTCGAGGGGTTCCCGGTACGGATCGAGATGCTGTCGCGATTCCGCTCGCCCGCCGCGGTTCGCGAGATCCGCGACAGCGCCGCCGCCGGCACCGTCGACATCCTGATCGGCACCCACCGGCTGCTGAGCCGCGACATCGAGCTGCCCAGGTTGGGGCTGATGATCGTCGACGAAGAGCAGCGCTTCGGCGTCGCCCAGAAGGAGCGCCTGAAGGAGCTGAAGAAGAACGTGCACGTGCTGGCGCTCTCGGCGACCCCGGTGCCGAGAACGCTGCAGATGTCGCTCGCCGGCGTGCGCGACCTGTCGGTGATCGAGACGCCGCCGCAAGACCGCATGGCGGTCGAGACGGCGATCGCGCCCTTCTCGGGCGAGCTGATCCGCGAGGCGATCGAGCACGAGCTCGACCGCGGCGGCCAGGTCTACTACGTGTTCAACCGGGTGCAGGGGATCGAGGAGGTCGCCGAGTACCTCCGCGAGCTCCTGCCCTCGATCCGGCTCACCATCGGCCACGGGCAGATGAACGAGCACGAGCTGGCGGAGCGCATGCACGCCTTCAAGCGGGGCGAGCACGACGTGCTGCTGGCCACCACCATCATCGAGAACGGCATCGACATCGCCAACGTCAACACGATGATCATTCACCGGGCCGACCGCTTCGGCCTGGCCCAGCTCTACCAGCTACGCGGCCGCGTCGGTCGCAGCAGCCGGCTCGCCTACTGCTACCTCCTGGTGCCGTCGAAGAGTCTGCTGTCGGAGACGGCGCGTGAGCGGCTGGCCGCGATTCGCGAGTTCACCGAGCTCGGGGCCGGCTTCCGCGTCGCCGCCCGCGACCTCGAGATCCGCGGCGCCGGGAATCTGCTCGGCGCGGAACAGAGCGGCCACATCGCCGCGGTGGGCATCGAGACCTACCTCAAGATGCTCGAGGAGACCGTGCGCGAGCTGCGCGGCGAGGAGGTCGAGCAGGCGGTCTCGACGGCGATCGATCTGCCGGTGCGAACCACGATCCCCGAAAGCTACGTGGCCGATGCCAACCTGCGGCTGGAGCTCTACCGCAAGATCGCGGCGGCGGAGGCGGGGGAAGAGGAGCTGTTGGCCGAGCTGCGCGATCGCTTCGGGCCGCCGCCGCCGGAGGTGCTGAGCCTGGTCGAGCTGGCGGCGCTCAAGCGCCGGGCGGAGCGCCTGCGCGTCCAGTCGATCTCGGCGAGCGGCAGAAAGCTTCAGATCCGCCTGCGCTCCGACGCCAAGGTCGACGTCGAGCGGCTGATACGGCTGGTGTCGGAGAGCGACGACTCGACCTTCTCGCCCAGCGGCGTGCTGTCGATCTCGGGCCTGGCGCCGGACCGGATGCTGGAGAGAGCGAGAAGCGTCTTTGCGGGGATCGGGGTCGGGAGCGAGTAGGTCGGCTCCCCGCCGGAGGGTCGCAGCAGCCCGCCCGCTTTCGAGTACGATGCGACGGTGCTCCGCCGCTCGATCGCGCCGCTCGTCGCCGTCGCTCTAGCCGCCTGCGGCGACGAACTGCCCGCCCCCGACGTCGTGGCGAGAGTCGGCGGGAGCGGGATCGCCCTCACCGTCTTCGAGGAGTACCTCGAGCGGAGCTCGATCGAGCTCGACGCCGGGCTCGACGACCGGGTGCTGACGCAGCTCTTCGACGACTTCCTCGACGAGACCCTGGTGCATCGCATGGCGGTCGAGGACGGCGTCGTCGAGGCGAGCGCGGGCCGGCACCAGGCGCTCGAGACCCTGGTGCGGAGGCGCTTTGCCGACGAGCTCACCGACGAACGGGTGCTGCTCTACTACCGCACGCACCTCGAGCGGTTCAGTCGCCCCGAGCGGGTCCGTCTGAGCCAGATCCTGGTCGAGGAGCGGGCCGCGGCCGAGCTCGCTCACCAGGAGCTCGCCTCCGGCGTGCCGTTCGAGGAGGTGGCCCGGCGGCTGTCGACCGAGCCGGCGGCGGCGATCGGCGGCGACCAGGGTTACCTGACCCGCGACGACCTGCCGCCGGCCTTCGTCGAGACGGTCTTCGAGCTCGAGATCGGCCAGTACAGTCCGATCGTCGCCGTCGACTACGGCTTCCACATCTTCCAGGTCACCGACCGCCGCCCCGCCGAGACCGTTCCCTCGGATCAGGCGGCCGCCGAGATTCGCGATCTGCTGCGGCGCGAAGACTCGGAGGAGATCCAAAGCTCCCTGGTTGAGGAGGCGCGCGGCCGGTACAATGTCTCGGTCTATGCGAGCAACCTGCCATTCGACTACCAGGGATCTCACGGCTAGCGGTCGGTTCCGCCGCGTCGCCGCGCTGGCGCTCGTCGCCGTGCTGGCGGGCCTGCCCGCGCTGGCCGAGACCAACCGGATCGTCATCCGGGTCAACGAGCGGATCGCGACCCTCCACGACTACGAGCGCGCTCGACGCCAGCTGATCCAAGATCTGCGCCGGGCCGACCTGCCGCCCGAGCGGCTCCAGGAGCGTCTCGCCGACGTCGGTGTCGAGGTCCTGAGCGACCTGTTGGAAGAGATGCTGCTGCTCTCGCGCGCCGACCAGCTCGACACCGAGGTTTCGCGCGAAGACATCGAGGCGGCGGTCGAGCGAGCCAAGGCGCAGGCCGCCATCGAGTCCGATGAAGAGTTCGGGCAGGCGCTGGCGTCGAGCGGCTTCACGCCGTCGACCTTCCGCGAGCACCTGGAAAAGAACATGATCATGCAAACGGTCATGGGCCAGGAGGTGCGGCCCAGAATCCGCCTGTCGGAGGAGGATCTGCGGCGCTACTACCAGCAGCACCTCGAGGACTTCCGGCTGCCGACCCGGCTCGAGGTGCGCGAGGTCATCGTGCTCGAGAGCGCGACGACTCTCGCCGAAGATCGCGCGTCGATCGCCCAGGACATTCGCGAGCGGCTCCTCGCCGGCGAGCCGGCCGAGGAGGTGGTCGCGGAGTACGCCGACAAGGGCCTGACCACCTCGTGGATCGATCTCGAGTGGGTCGAGGCGGGCGACCTCGACCCCGAGCTCGAGGAGGCGATCTGGGACCTCGAGGCCGGTCAGATCAGCCCGCCGGTGCCGGCGCGGGGCGGGCTCCACATCTGCCAGGTAGTCGAGCGCCAGGAGGCGACGATCCAGGAGTTCGCGGCCGTCTCGGATCAGATCGAGCAGCAGGAGACGGCGCGCCGCTTCCAGAGCGAGATCGGCGAGTACCTGGCCGAGCTCGAGCGCAACTCCTACGTACTGATCGAGCCGCCGCCCGAAGCCGCCTCGTTCCGAACCGTGCTGGAGCGGCGCCGTGAGCAGGGCCTGGAGCTCGACGAGCGCGGAGCCGCCCTGGCCAGCGCCGGCCTCGAAGTCACCCAACCGGCCGAGCCGGAGGATGACTCGGAAGAACCGCCGGGACGGCGGTAGGCGCTCGAGCTCGAACCGCGCGTCGACCGCGACGCGGCCGCCAGCGACTCGAACGACGTCGGCGTGCTGCCGGACGGGCTCGCGCAGGAGACGCGCCCCCCGGTGACCGGCGGAACGAGCTCCGCAAGCTCGAGGTGAGTTCGAGAGCGAACACGAGGCTCGGCGCCCACTAGGGACCCCAGCCTCGCCCGCGTCGGTGCGACAGAGGGATGGCGCTGCCCCGCCCGGAGATTTCCGGCTGCCTTGGGGGGCTCTGCAGGTGGTGGTCTTTTGTGGAACATATTGGACAGGAGTGGCCATTTCCTGCTAGTCTGCTCCAGATTCGTCGGTAGTTGGACGGGCGGTGTCCATGTTTCGTGGTAGTGCGTCGGCAAAGATCGACTCGAAGGGCCGTTTGAAGATTCCAACGGCTTTTCGCCGGGTCCTCGAAGAGAGGTATGGGCGCGAGGTGTTCGTCACCTCGGTGCTGGGCGATGCCGCGTTGGTCTACCCGTTGGTCGTCTGGGAGGAGTTCGAAGAACGCCTCGCCAAGCTGCCCTCCACCGATCGGACGAAACGCCGATTCCTCGAAAGGGTCGGCTACTACGGGCAGCAGACTCAGCTCGATGCGCAAGGCCGAGTCGTCATACCCCAGATTCTGAGGGACAGCGCCGACATGACCGGTGAGGCGGTCGTCAGCGGTCGGCTCGATCACCTGGAAATCTGGAACCACCAACGGCTTCTGGATCGGTTCGCGGATGAGGAGTTCTCGGAAGAGGACTTCGCATACCTCACCGAACGCGGAGTTTAGGAGGTTCGACGCGACTGGGCGCCGCGGTCCGAGCCTGAGCGCCGAGCGTGCAGCACGTACCGGTTCTGTTGCGGGAGTCGCTCGAGCTACTGGCTCCGGAGCGTGGCGGGTTGTTCGTCGATTGCACCCTCGGGCTGGGAGGTCATGCCCAAGCGGTGTTGGAGGCGGCCCCCGAGGCGCGGCTGGTCGGAATCGACCGCGATCCGGAGGCCATCGCGCGGGCCGGCGAGCGGCTGAGTCGTTTTGGAGCGCGAGTGAGTTTGGTGACCGGGAACTTCAGCGAGGTGCGGAGCCTTTTGGGCGAGTTGGGAATCGAGCGCGTAGACGGAGGCCTGCTGGCCGACCTCGGCGTGTCGTCGATGCAGCTGGAGACGCCCGGACGGGGGTTCAGCTTCCGGCTGGAGGGGCCGCTGGACATGCGGATGGGAGCAGGTGAGTTGACCGCAGGGGACATCGTTAACGGCTATCAGGAGGGGGAGCTGGTGCGGATCTTCAAGGACTACGGTGAGGAGCGCAGGTCACGGCGGATCGCACGAGAGATTGTCGAGAGGCGGGCTCGCAAGCCTGTCGAGACGACCGGTGAGCTGCGTGAGATCGTAGCCGGGGTCTCCGGCCCCCGGCACCGGACTCGCGGGCGCCGGATCGATCCCGCCACTCGCGTCTTCCAGGCGCTGCGCATCGCCGTCAACGAGGAGCTGTCGGGCCTGGAGAAGCTGCTCGACCAGGCCGTCGAGCTGCTCGATCAGGACGGCCGGCTGGTGGTCATCTCGTACCACAGCCTCGAAGACCGGATCGTCAAGCACACGCTGCGCAACCTGGCGCGCGGTGAGGTCGACCAGACCACCGGCCGTACTCGATCCGAAACCCGCGTCATCGAGCTCTTGACCGGCAAGCCCGTGCGCCCCCAACCCGAGGAGGTCGCCGCCAACCCGAGGTCGCGATCGGCCCGGCTGCGCGCCGCGAGGAGGCTGTAGGCCACCGCATGATCGACGTTCCGTCGCGAGAGCGCCGCCCCCAAGAGGCGAGAGAAACCGTGAGCGAGGTGATCGGGTAGATGCGGAACGCCTACGCGGTGCGCCGCTCGGTGGTCAATCCCTATCTCGTTCGCGAGCGGGATCGGCGCCGGCATCGTGAGCTGGTCACCCTCCTGGCGATCGTGCTGTCGGTCGGGGTTTGCCTTCTCGCCTACGTCTGGGTGCACGTCGAGCTCCTGAGCGTCGGCTATCGCGTGGCCGATCTCGAGGAGAGCCTCGACAAGAACCGCCGCCGGCAGAGCCTTTTGGAGGTCGAAGTCGGCCATCTTTCCAGCCCGCAGCGGATCGAGGAGCGGGCGGTGACCGAGCTCCACATGCGGCGGCCCGATCTCTCCGAGGTGATCTTCGAGCGGGAGATCCGATGAAGAGCCGCCTGATCTTCGTGACCGTCGTGCTCGCGGCCTGGGCTGGTTTAGTCGCCGCCCGTCTCTACCAGCTCCAGGTCGTCGAGCACGAGCGCTACGTCGAGATCGCCGAGCGGCAGCAGCGCGACGATCTGACGATCGATCCGCCGCGCGGCTCCATCCTGGATGCTCGCGGCCGCGAGCTGGCGGTCTCGGTGCGGGTCGACTCGGCCTTCGTCGATCCCAGCCTGGTCGAAAACCGCGAGGCGATGCTTGAGCGTCTCGCCGCGATCCCCGAGATCGATCGCGCGGTAGCGGCGCGAGCGCTCGCCCGCCCCGGTCGCTTCGCCTGGATCGGCCGCAAGCTCGCGCCGGAGGTCTCGATGTCGCTGCGCGGCCTCGACGAGCCCGATCTCCACTTTCTGCAGGAGAGCCGGCGCTGCTACCCGATGCGCCGGCTGGCGGGCCCGGTGCTCGGCTTCGTCGGAACCGATCCGCACGGGCTCGCGGGTCTCGAAGCGCGCTTCGAGCGTCAGCTGCGCGGCTCCGCCGTGGAGCGCACGGTCCTCCGCGACGCGCTGCGCGGCATGGTGCAGGTTCCCGCGATGTCGTTCTCCGAGGCGCAGCCCGGGCTCGACCTGCACCTGACGATCGACGCCACCCTCCAGCACATCGCCGAGCGCGAGCTGCGCGCCGCCGTCGAGCGCCACCGCGCCGCGAGCGGCAGCGTAGTGGTGCTCGACCCGAACAGCGGGGCGGTTCTGGCGATGGCCTCGGCGCCGGACTTCGATCCCAACGCGTTTCAGCAGGCGAGTGAAGACGAGTGGCGCAACCGCGTGGTGACCGACGCCTACGAGCCGGGCTCGACCTTCAAGGTGATCACCGCCGCCGCCGCCCTCGAGGCCAATCTCGTCGCGCCGTCCGACGTCTTCGACTGCGAGGAGGGCGGCATCTCGGTGAAGGGCAAGTGGATCAACGACCACAAGCCGTTCGGCGATCTGACGCTGAGCGAGGTGCTGGCCTACTCGAGCAACGTCGGCGCGATCAAGCTGGGGCTGATGGTCGGCGACGAAGCGCTCTACGAGCAGATCCGCAGGTTCCGCCTCGGTGAGCTGACCGGTATCGATCTGCCGGGCGAGAACGCCGGCCTGGTCTACCCGGTCGAGCGATGGGGACGGCGCGACGGGGCCTACATCTCGTTCGGCCAGGGCATCTCGATGACCTCGCTTCAGCTCGCCGGCGTCTTCGCCGCCATCGCCAATGGCGGCTACCTCTACCAGCCCTACGTGGTCGCGGGGGTGGGCCGGAACGGCCATAGCGAGCCGCTGGTGGAGCGGCCGGTACTGCTCGGCCGGCCGATCGATCCGGCGACGGCGCTCACCCTCGAACGGATGCTCGAGGGGGTGGTCGACGAGGGCACCGGCAAGGCGGCGGCCGTGCCGGGCTACCGGGTGGCCGGCAAGACCGGCACGGCCCAGATGGCGGTGGCCGGCGGGTACGCTCCGAACAGCTTCATCGCCAGCTTCGCCGGCTTCGTTCCCGCCCGCGATCCGGCGCTGGTCGCGGTGGTTCGCATCGACAAGCCGCGCGGCTCGTACCACGGCGGCGACGTCGCGGCACCGGTCTTCGCGGCGATCGCGTCGCAGGCGCTCGTCTACCTGGGCGTCCCTCCCGATCGGCAGGCGCCCCTGCACTGGCCCGGTGAGCTGGTTGCCGACAGCGGTCCCGAGGCCGGTACCGAGGGCGTCGCCGCGGCGGCGCCCTCCGCGCCCGAGGCGGGGCCGCAAGAGCGGGAGGTCGTCGCCGGCGAGTGAGCCCGGACCGATGAAGATCATGCAGCTCATCGCCGATCTACCCATCTCAGGCCCCGCCGGTGAAGGTCTCGACCTGCGCGAGGCGGGCGGCATTACCCACGACTCGCGGCGGGTCGCTCCCGGCGACCTGTTCGTGGCGATCGCGGGCGACCGCTTCGACGGCCGGGTGTTCGCGCCCGAGGCGGCGAAGCGGGGAGCGGTGGCGGTGATCGGCGCCGGCAGCGCGCCCGCCGGTCTGTCGATTCCGTGGCTCGGCTGCGAGCGGCCGCGCGAGGTACTGGGTCCCCTGGCGGCGCGCCTCTACGGCCACCCCGATCGCGAGCTGCTGACCGTCGGGGTGACCGGCACCAACGGCAAGTCGACCGTGGTGGCGTTGCTCGGCGCCATCCTGGACGCCGCCGACCGGCCGGCGGGCCGTCTCGGAACTCTCGGTTACCGCTTCGGCGAGCTGAGCTTCGACGGCGAGCGCACCACTCCCGAGGCGTCCGATCTGTTCCGCACCCTGCGCGAGATGAGGGCTGCCGGGGCGGCCGCGGTGGCGATGGAGGTCTCTTCGCACGCCCTGCACCTCCACCGTGTCGCCGGCATGACCTTCGACCTCGGCGTGTTCACCAACCTGAGTCGCGATCACTTCGACTTCCACGCCGACTTCGAGGAGTACTTCGAGGCCAAGAGCAAGCTCTTCGAGCAGCTCGCGGCGGACGGGCGTGCCGTGGTCAACGTCGGCGACGCCTACGGCCGTCGCCTGGTGGCGGAGCTGCCTGCGGACGTTCCGGTGGTCACTTTCGGCGGCGTCGGCGACGTCACGGTGCTCGCCGCCGAGCTCGACGGCGACGGCATCCGCGCGACGCTGCGGACTCCGCGCGGCGAGCTGGCGCTGCGCACCCGGCTGCTCGGTCGCTACAACCTGGAGAACCTGACCGCGGCGGTGGCGGCGGCCGAGGCGCTCGAGCTGCCGCGCGAAGCCATCGCAGCGAGCCTCGAGGACTTCGCGCCGCTCGCCGGTCGCATGGAGCCGATCGACGCCGGCCAGGACTTTCCCGTTCTGCTCGACTACGCCCACACCGACGCCGCCCTGGAGTCGGCGATCCGGTCGCTGAAGAGCTTCGTCGACCGCAAGGTCATTCTGGTCTTCGGTTGCGGCGGCGGTCGCGACGCCGGCAAGCGGGTGCTGATGGGCCGGGTCGCCGGCGAGCTGGCCGAGCTGCCGATCGTCACCACCGACAATCCGCGTGGAGAAGATCCTCTGGCGATCATCTCGGCGGTCGAGGAAGGCCTGCGGCAGAGCGGCAACGACGCCTACCGCGTGGTTCCGGATCGGCGCGAGGCCATCCGCCGTGCCGTCGGCCATGCCGGCCCTGAATGGGCGGTGCTGGTCGCGGGCAAGGGACACGAAGAGGTACAGATCGTCGGCGACCGGGTGCTGCCCTTCTCGGACCGGCAGGAGCTCGAGCGGGCACTGGAGGAGCGCTCTGGCGCAAGGAACGGTGCATGACGCGGCCGCGGCCATGGGGGGTCGAGTGATCGGCGATCCCGGCCGGCGGTGGTCCGGCGCGGCCCTCGACTCGCGTCGGGTAGCCGGCGGCGAGCTCTTCTTCGCCCTGCCCGGTGAGCGTGCCGACGGCCATCGCTTCGTCGGGCAAGCGCTTCAGCGTGGCGCCGCCGCGGCGGTCGTCCATCGCGAGGTGGAGCCGGCGGCCGACGCGACCCTGATCCGCGTCGAGGACACGCTGACCGCGCTCCACGACCTCGCGCGCGACGTCCGCGCCCGCCTGCCCGAGAAGCTGGTGGCGGTGACCGGCTCGGCCGGCAAGACGACCACCAAGGAGCTCCTTGCCGCCATGCTCGGCCGGCGCTTCAAGGTCGCCCGGAACCCGGGCAATCTCAACAACCTCTACGGCTTCCCGCTCTCCCTCCTCGCCGTCGACGAGGGCACCGAGTGGATGGTCGCCGAGATGGGCATGTCGACCCCCGGCGAGCTGGGCGAGATCAGCCGCCTCGGCCGGCCCGACGTGGCCGTCTTCACCAACGTGCGCGCCGTCCATCTCGAGTTCTTCGACAGCGTAGCCGCGATCGGCGACGCCAAGGCGGAGCTGCTCGAGGGCTTGCACGCCGACGGCCTGGTGGTGGCGAACGCCGACGATCCCGAGGTCGTGCGGATCGCCGAGCGGCATCGCGGCCGGGTCGTCTGGTACGGCCTCGAGCGACCGGCCGACTACCGCGCGACCGCGATCACCCCGCTGCCGGCGCCCGCAGTCGGCAGCCGCTTCACCCTGGAGTCTCCGGGGGGCGCGGTCACCGTCGAGCTCGCGCTCTACGGCCGCTTCAACGTCGAGAACTTCCTGGCGGCCGCGGCCTGCGCGGCCGAGCTGGGAGTCGACCCGAACGACATCGCCGCGGCGGCCGCAGCCATCGAGCCGGCGGAGCGGCGCGGCGTGGTCCATCGCCTCGACGGCGACGTGGTGATCGTGGACGAGAGCTACAACTCCAACCCCGACGCCTGTCGCCGGGTGCTGGCGGCGGTGCGCGAGATGCCGGCGCGGCGGCGCTGGACGGTGCTCGGCGACATGCTCGAGCTCGGGCCGGAGGGGGAGCGCTTCCACCGCGAGGTCGGCGCCGAGGCGGCGCGGCTCGGGTTCTCGCCCATCGTGGGCGTCGGTGAGCTGTCGCGGGCCCTCGCCGCGGCCGCCGCGGCCGGCGGGGCGGAGGCCCCCTGGTATCCCGACGCCGCGGCCGCCGAGGAGGTCGTGGAGCGGCTCGAGCCGGGCGACCTGGTTCTGGTCAAGGGCTCGCGTGGAGTCGGGCTCGAGCGCGTCGTCGCCCGGCTGCTCGATCACGGAGGAGCGGCCTGATGCTCTTCCATCTCCTCTACCCGCTGAATGAGCAGTTCGCGGTGTTCAACGTGGTCCGCTACATCACGTTCCGGGCGGCCGCCGCCGTGGTGACCGCCCTGGTGCTCACTCTGGTCCTCGGGCCCGGCTTCATCCGCTGGCTCCGGCGCCTGTCGATCGGCCAGAACATCCGAGCCGAGGGCCCGGAGAGGCATCAACAGAAAGCCGGTACGCCGACCATGGGCGGCGTGCTGATCCTGTTCTCGATGATCGTGCCCACGCTGTTGTGGGCGCGGCTCGACAACATCTACGTCTGGTTGGCGCTCGCCGTGACCGCCGCCTTCGGCGCCATCGGGTTTTCCGATGACTTCCTGAAGGTGCGCCGCGGCCGCAACCAGGGTTTGACCGCAAAGGTGAAGTTTCTTCTTTTGGCGTTGGTGGCCGCTGCGGGCGGGATGATCCTCATCTATCTGCCCAACGACTACAACTTTAGTCCCACCATAGCTTTCCCATTCTTCAAGACCGCGGTTTTCAACGTCGGCCTCCTTTACATTCCGTTCGTGGCCCTCGTTCTGACCGGATCGTCCAACGCCGTCAACCTCACCGACGGCCTGGATGGACTGGCGATCGGAGCCACGATGATCGCCGCGGCCACCTACGCCATCTTTACCTACATCGCCGGAAACTCCGTCGTCGCGGGGTATCTCCAGGTTCCCTACGTACGCAGCGTCGGAGAGGTGGCGATCTTCTGCGCCGCCCTGGTCGGCGCCAGCCTCGGGTTTCTCTGGTTCAACGCTCATCCCGCCGAGGTCTTCATGGGCGATGTCGGCTCGCTCGCCATCGGCGGCGCGATCGGCGTCGTCGCCGTGCTCTCCAAGCAGGAGATGGTGCTCGTTCTGGTCGGCGGGCTGTTCGTGATCGAGGCGCTCTCGGTCATTGTCCAGGTCGCCTCGTTCAAGCTGACCGGCAAGCGGGTGCTGCGCATGGCGCCCCTCCACCACCACTTCGAGCTCGAGGGCTGGGAGGAGTCGAAGATCATCGTCAGGTTCTGGATCCTGTCGATCCTCTTCTCTCTGCTCAGCCTGTCGACCCTCAAGCTGCGATGAAAGCTCCCTGGAGTCGCCACGACTGGAACCGGGTGCTGGTCTACGGGCTGGGCGTCTCGGGCGTGGCGGCGGCGCTGCTGCTGCGGGCGCGGGAGGTGGCGATCACCGCCGTCGACCGGCGCCCGCTCGACAAGCTCGATCTGGACGGACTGGAGGGCGACCCGGGCGTCGAGCTGCTGGTGGGCGGCGACCCGCAGACGCTCCCCGGCGACTTCGACGGCGTGGTGCTGAGCCCCGGGGTGGCCATGGACCAACCGCTGGTGCGCGACGCCCGCAGGCGCGGCGTGCCGGTGATCTCGGAGGTCGAGCTGGCCTTCCCCTTCCTCAACGGTCCGGCGGTGGCCATCACCGGATCGAACGGCAAGAGCACGACCACCGCCCTGGCCGGCGCCGCGCTGCGCGCGTCGGGCTTCCGGGTCGAGGTGTGCGGCAACATCGGCGTGCCGCTGGCGTCGCGTGTCGAAGGCGAAGAGGGCCGCATCTTCGTCGTGGAGCTGTCGAGCTTCCAGCTCGAATCGGTCGACACCTTCCGCCCGCGCGCGGCCGCGCTGCTCAACCTGAGCGCCGACCACCTCGACCGCCATCGCGACTTCGCCAGCTATCAAGCCGCCAAGGAGCGGATCTTCGCCCGTCAGGAGGAGGGCGACGTCGCGGTGCTGAACGCCGATGATCCGCGGGTGGCGTCGATCGCGGCCCGGGCGCGGCGCCGCTTCTTCTCGCGGCTGCGGCCGGTCGACGACGGTTGCTACGTCGACGGCGAGCGGGTCGTCGAGGCGTCGCCGGGGGCGCAGCCGATCGAGCTCTTCCGCGCCGGCGACCTGCAGCTGGTCGGCCCCCACAATCTGGAGAACGCCATGGCGGCGGCGCTGGTGGCGCGCTCGATGGGCGCCGACTCGGCGGCGGTGCGCAGCGGTCTCGCGGCCTTCGCCGGCCTGCCGCACCGGCTCGAGCGGGTGGCGACGATCGGCGGCGTCGACTGGTACAACGACTCCAAGGGAACCAATCCGGACGCCACCGAGCGCTCGCTCGCCGGCTTCGCGGATCGGTCGGTGCACCTGATCCTCGGAGGCCGGCACAAGGGCGGGGATCTTGCGGTGCTGCGCGCCACGGTCGCCGCCAAGGCGCGTCGGGTCTACCTGATCGGCGAAGCCGCCGACCTCTTCGAGCGGGCGCTCGGCGGGTCGGTCGAGCACGAACACTCGGGAGATCTCGAGCGCGCGGTGGCCGCCGCTCATGGCAGGGCTCGGCCGGGCGAGGTCGTGCTGCTGTCGCCGGCGTGTGCGAGCTTCGACCAGTACGAGCGCTTCGAGCGCCGGGGCGAGCACTTCACCGCGCTGGTGCGCGAGCTGGGAGGCGAAGAGGGTGGCTAAGAAGCTCGCTTTCGACCGCATCCTGTTCACCACCGTCCTGATGCTGGTCGGGCTGGGCCTCGCGATGGTCTTCTCGGCGAGCGCCGTCGCCGGCATGCCCCAGGGCAGGCCGCTCAATCCCTTTCTGGTCAAGCAGAGCCTCGCCGCCGCCGTCGGGCTCGGGGCGATGTTGGTGCTGATGCACGTCGACTACCGGCTCCTCAAGCGCCGGGAGGTGATCTACACCCTGCTCGGCGGCGTCGTCGTGCTCCTGATCGTGGCGCTCCTCGGGCCGTCGATTCGCGGCGCCAAGCGCTGGATCGATCTCGGGCCGGTCTCGATGCAGCCCTCGGAGCTGGCCAAGCTGGTCCTGGTCCCCTACCTGGCCTACCTGATCGCCCGCATGAGGGCCGAGAGCGGCCAGCTGCGGCTCCTGCTGCCGGCGGGCGTCGTCACCCTGACGCTCGCCTTCCTGGTCTTCCAGGGCAAGGATCTGGGCTCCGCTCTGATGATCGGCGCCATCGCCGGGGTGATGCTGTTTCTCTCCGGGCTGCCGTGGCGCTACCTGGCGGTGCTCGGCGCGACCGTGGTGCCCGCGGTCGTCTCGGCGATCGTGCTCGAGCCCTATCGACTGGCGCGTCTCAAGTCCTTTCTCGAGCCCGAGCTCTACCGCGACGGCACCGGCTTCCAGGCCTTTCAGTCGCTGGTTGCGGTCGGCTCCGGAGGCTCCTTCGGACGCGGTCTCGGAGGCGGCCTGCAGAAGCTCTACTTCCTGCCCGACGCCAACTCGGACTTCGTCTACGCCATCCTCGCCGAGGAGCTCGGACTGGCCGGCGCCCTGGGCGCTCTCGTGCTGTTCGGCGTGCTGCTCTGGCGTGGGATTCGAGCCGGCTTCGAGGCTCCCGACGATTTCGGCCGCTATCTGGCGTGGGGTCTGTCGACGGCGCTGGTGCTGCAGGCGCTGATCCACATCAGCGTCGCGCTCGCCCTGCTGCCGACCACCGGCATCACCCTGCCCTTCCTCTCCTACGGGGGCTCTTCCCTGGTGGTGACCATGGTCGCCTCGGGCGTGCTCCTCAATGTCTCTCAGCACGGATGATGGATGTCCTCGACCCCACATGCACTGATGGCCGGCGGCGGCACCGGCGGGCACGTCTTCCCGGGCCTCGCGGTCGCGGCCGAGCTCCACGAGCTGGGCTGGAGGTCGAGCTGGGCCGGACGCGCGGGCGAGATGGAGGAGCGGCTGGTTGCCGGGGCCGGGCTCGACTTTCATCCGCTGCCGGCGCGGGCGGTGGTGGGCCGCGGGCCGGCCGCCAAGGCGGCGGCGCTCTGGACCCTCGCGCGCTCGGCGCTCGCGGCACGGCGGCTGCTCAAGGCGCTCGGCATCCAGGTCGTGCTCGGAACAGGCGGCTACGTGTCGGTGCCGGCCGTTCTGGGCGCCCGGCTGGCGGCGAGGCCGGTGGTTCTGCTCGAGCCCAACGGCCGGGCCGGAGCCGCGAACCGCTCGCTTTCGCGCTTCGCCGCCGCGGCGGCGATCGCCTACGAGACGGCGCGCCCCGACTTTCGATGCCCGGTTCGCCTCACCGGTGTGCCGGTGCGGCCCGCTTTCTTCGAGATCCCGCCGCCGCCGGGCGACGGCCCGCGGGTGCTGGTGCTGGGCGGCAGCCAGGGCGCCCTCAAGTTGAACCTTCTGCTGCCGGCGGTCTTCGAGCGGCTGGCGGCGGAGTTTCCGCGACTCGAGGTCGTACACCAGGCGGGCCGCCACGAAGAGGCGACGCGCGCGGCCTACGGCGAGCTGAGCCTGCCAGGCTCGAGCGTCGAGATCGTCCCCTTCATCGACGATGTAGCGGCCGCGATGGGGCGCTCGAACCTGATCGTCTCGCGAGCCGGCGCCGTGACGTTGGCGGAGATCTGCGCCGCCGGCCGTCCGGCCCTGCTGATTCCCCTGGAGCTGGCCGGAGGCCACCAGCGGGACAACGCGCTGGCGCTGGCGGACGCCGGCGGCGCCCGGCTGCTCGCCGAGTCGGCCTCGATCGACGAGGCGGTCGCCGCGCTGCGGCCGCTACTGGCCGGCGAGGAGCTGCGCCGCGAGATGGGCGAGGCGCTGACCGGGCTCGCTCATCGCGACGCCGCCCGAGAGATCGCCGACCTGATGACCGCCGCCGCCGAGGAGCGTGCCAGATGAGCCCGAAAATGGGAGAGGGCTCGCGGGAGCGGGAGGTGATCCGCTAGATGTTCACGCGCTTCATCCAGCTCCGGAAGATCCACTTCGTGGGCATCGGCGGCGCCGGCATGAGCGGCATCGCCGAGGTGCTCCTCGACTACGACCTCGAGGTGAGCGGC
>JAHEKO010000174.1:5601-7660 GCA_024638355.1 Acidobacteriota bacterium | reverse complement strand
TCCTTGCCGAAGTCGGGCTTCACGAGCATGGGCACTTCCTTGCTCAGCCCGGTCGGGCGTGCCGCCGGGATCTTCTGGTCGCGCAGCGGCGGCGAAGTGTCGTGATGGACCGACTGGCCCACGACGGCGACCGGACTCTGCGCCCAGGCGGGCGACAGCGCGGCCGTCGCGAGCATCGCCAGGCACCGGATCCAGAATCTGAACTTGGCTTCCATGTCTCCCCTCGCCCGCGGCCACCTGAAGCGACGGCGGGCGTCGGTCGCGTAGGACCGCTGACTCTACTCCAGGAGGGCATATCGCGCGTCGCCCGCTGATCCGAGCGCTCGGGTTGCTCCGACTCTTCCGCGCCGGCGCTACCTCACCTTAGACTCGTGCGGCGATGAGGATCTTCCTGACCGGAGCCACCGGCTACATCGGCCGGGCCCTCTGCCGGCGGCTGGCGCCGCAGGGATTCGAGCTGCGCGCCCTGGTCCGGCCCACCAGCGACGTCGACGAGCTCGAGCGGCTCGGGGTCGCGCTTTTCGAGGGCGACGTCGCCGATCGCTACTCGATGCGGGAGGGGATGTCGGGCGCCGACTGGGTGATCCATGCCGCTGCCGAGCTCGACTTCGACGCGCCGGACGAGCGGATGCGGCGCACGAACGTCGAAGGGAGCGAAAACGTCGCCTCCCTGGCCTGGAAGCTGGGGGTCGGGCGGCTCCTCGTCGTCTCCTCGATCGCGGCCTTCGGCGGAAGCCCGCCCGACGGCTCGGCGGCGACCGAGGAATCCTCGCCCGCGCTGCCCTTGCCGACCGCTTACAGCACTACGAAGCGCGGCGCCGACGACGCCGTCGCCGGCTGGGCCGAGCGGGGTCTGCGGGTGAACACCGTCTACCCGAGCCTGGTCTTCGGGCCGCCCGGCAAGAAGCAGGGCTTCAACTCGATGCTGCGGCTGATCATCAAGGGCCGGCTGCCGGCCGTGGTCGGCGGCGACCGGCTGTTGACGATGGTGCAGCTCGACGATCTGGTCGATGGCATCGTCCGCGTTCTCGAGCGGGCCGAGCCGGGTGCCGGCTACCTCCTCGCCGGGGAGGCGCTTCGTCTACGGGAGCTGGTGCGCGAGGTGGCGCAACTGGCGGGCGTGAGGCCGCCGCGGCTGCACCTCTCGATCGGCTCGGCGGCTCTCCTCATGCTCCTGGCGCGGCCCGTCTACCGGCTGCGTGGCCACCGCCCTCCGCTGTCGGCCGCCCAGCTCTCGAGCCTCAAGCGCCACTGGAACTTCGACGACGCCAAGGCCCGGCGGGAGCTCGATTGGCGGCCGCGACCGCTCGAGAAGCGTCTGCCGGAGACGGTCGAGTTCCTGCGGTCGGTCTGAGCCGCGGTACCGGCGCTACGAGGTGGGGAGATCCGGCGTGCCGATGCGCTTCGCCAGCTTTTCCTTGGCCCGCTCGGCCAGGGGCCAGTTCGGCTTGTCGCGCTCGTGCCTGGGCTTGAGACCGGTGCCGCCGGTGGTCTTGTCGATCCATACCTCGCGGCCGTCGAGATCGTACCGGGCGATCTCGATGAAGTCGCGGTGCGAGAAACGGCTGGTCAAGAGGATCACACCCTCGGCGCCCACCGCGCGCGCCTCTTCGAGCAGGTAGGAGAGAACCACGTCGGCGCCGCGGATGGCCGGAACTTCGGTCGATCCCGCTCGCACGGCGACGCCGCTCGACTCGAGGAACTCGATCAGGTCGCGGGTCACTTCCTGCGCCGCGTCGTACTCGGGTCCCCAGCCGCCGATCATGAAGAGGCCCGGGGTGGGAGTCGGGGTGGGAATCGCGGCCGCCGGCGAGGTCGGAGTCGAAGGTGCGTCGGGGGTCGACGTTGCCGTCGTCGGCGGCTCGTCCGCGTCCGCGGCCACGGCCGTTGCGTCCGCGCGCCCGCAGTCGCACTCGACCAGGGCCTGGAGCGGTCGAATCGCCGGCGAGACGGCCTTCGCCTCGGACGACATCGCATAGCGATCGGTGAGCTCGCCCCACGCATCGAGGGCTGCGTTCCAGTCCCTGCGGTCGACCTCGATCTGACCGAGTAGCTGCAA
>JAHEKO010000174.1:0-5501 GCA_024638355.1 Acidobacteriota bacterium | reverse complement strand
CGGAGGCGAAAGGCGAGGAGGATCACGATCTCAACGTGATCCGGCTGCTGGCCAAGGCGAAGACGATCGCGGCGTTCTCCTACAAGAAGTCGATCGGCCAGCCGTTCATCTATCCCAACAACAACCTCTCGTACTGCGAGAACTTCCTGTACATGATGTTCGCGGTTCCGGCCGAGCCCTTCGAGGTGCCGAGGGTGCTGACCGACGCGCTGAACATGCTGCTGGTGCTCCACGCGGATCACGAGCAGAACTGCAGCACCTCGACGGTGCGCATGGTCGGCAGCAGCCAGGCCAACATCTTCGCCTCGATCTCGGCCGGCATCAACGCGCTCTGGGGCCCGCTCCACGGCGGCGCCAACCAGAAGGTCATCGAGATGCTGCAGCAGATCCAGGCCGATGGCAGCAACTACAAGAAGTACGTCGACAAGGCCAAAAACAAGGACGACGACTTCCGTTTGATGGGCTTCGGCCACCGGGTCTACAAGAACTTCGACCCGCGCGCCAAGCTACTCAAGAAATCGGCCGACCAGGTGCTCGAGCAGCTCGGGGTGAGCGATCCGCTGCTCGACATCGCCAGGAACCTCGAAGAGGTCGCGCTCGAGGACGGCTACTTCGTCGAGCGCAAGCTCTACCCGAACGTCGACTTCTACAGCGGCATCATCTACCGCGCGATGGGGATTCCCACCAACATGTTCACCGTGATGTTCGCCCTCGGACGTCTGCCCGGGTGGGTCGCTCACTGGATGGAGATGCGCAACGAGAGCGGCAAGATCCATCGCCCGCGTCAGATCTACACCGGCGAGACCGAGCGCGCCTTCGTCCCCATCGACGACCGCTAATTCGGGGACAGGTTAACTATTTCGGTCAACCTTACAGGCGGTGCGCGTGCTGCCTGTAAGGTTGACCGAAATAGTTAACCTGTCCCCGAATTAGCGGTGGAGCCAGCGGTGGAGCTTCTGGCGCCAGCGGTCGAAGGGCTCCATTAGCCACGGCCAGCGCGCGAGCAGGCGGCGCAGCAGGCGGTAGATGGTCTCGCTGACCAGCGAGAGGATCGCCGCCCCCAGGAGGATGGTCAGAATCCCCTGAATCCCCGGCAGGACGAGGCCGGCGACGCCGACCAGGAGGACGGTCCACCCGGCGACGAAGAGGAGGATCCGTTTCCAGGCGGCAAGCGGCGGCCTCGACCGCGCGGCCGGATCGGGCGCCCCTCCGGGCTCGTGGCTCTCGTTTTCGACTGCCACCGGGTGGGAAGCTACCGCCACCGGCGGCGTGGATCAAGGGAATCGTCGGCGTCGTTGACAAAGAGGACCAAAACTGTCCAGAATCGCCGGTCCGGCATTCCGCCCCGTTTCCGGCGCCCGCCGAAGAGCCTGACATCACGACCCGGACACCACGACCCGAGAGATGAGCCCGCTTTCGATGATCCGGCCGCCTGCGAGTGCGGGGTGTCTTCTTGTGCTGGTGCTCTTCGCGGCGGCGATCGGAGCGACGGAGCCGGCCACCGAGCCCGCCGACCCCGAAGCCGAGGTCGATCCCTCCGTGGTCTTCGAGAGCGTGACGGTGACCGGCGGACCGGAGCGGATCGACGCCATCCCGGGCTCGGCGACCTTCCTCGGCGAGACCGAGCTGGAGAAGCACGATCACTCCGACCTGCATCGCGTCCTGCGCCAGGTTCCGGGAGTCAACATCCAGGAGGAGGAGGGGTTCGGTCTGCGCCCGAACATCGGCATGCGCGGTACCGGAGTCGAGCGCAGCTCGAAGATCACCCTGCTCGAAGACGGCGTGCTCATCGCGCCCGCGCCCTACGCCGCCCCCTCCGCCTACTACGTACCGACCGCCGGCCGCATGGCCTCGCTCGAGGTGCGGAAGGGCTCGAGCTCGATCACCCAGGGGCCCTATACGAACGGCGGGGTCATCAATCTGGTCTCCCGCGACATTCCGGGCGGTTTCTCGGGCTCGGTGAACCTGGCCTATGGCGATCACGAGACCCTGCGCCTGAACGCCGACGTCGGCGGCTCGAGTGAGCGCTTCGGCTGGCTGCTGCAGACCTATCAGCTCGACTCGGCCGGCTTCAAGGATCTCGACGGCGGCGGTCCGACCGGCGTCGATCTCGGGGACTACCTGGCGAAGCTGCGGTTCGGTTCGCGCTCCGACGCCAGCGTCTACCAGGCGGTGGAGCTCAAGCTCGGTTTCACCGAGCAGTTTGGCGACGAGACCTACCTCGGTCTCACCCGGGAGGACTTCGAGCGCACCCCGTACCGCCGCTACGCCGCTTCTCAGCGCGACTTCATCGATAGCGAGCACGAGCAGCTCCAGGTGCGCTACTACCTGCAGCCGAGCTCGGGCTTCCGGGCGACCGCCACCCTCTATCGCAACGACTTCTACCGGAATTGGCACAAAGGCCAGAGCATTGCCGGTGTCGGGCTGTCGAGCGTCCTCGATTTCCCCGAGCTCTATCCGACCGAGCTCGCCATCCTGCGCGGCGAGCTCGACGAGGTGACCGGCGGGTTCAAGATCCGCAACAACCGCCGTGACTACTTCGGCGAGGGCGTCGACCTCCTCGCCGGGCTCGATCTGACCGCGGGCGCGGTCGGTCACGCCGTGCAGTTCGGACTGCGCTTCCATCGCGACGAAGAGGACCGCTTCCAGGAAGAGGATGCGTGGAACATGGTCGAAGGCTTCCTGACCGGCGAAGTGCGAGGCGCTCCGGGGAGCCAGTCGAACCGCGTCAGCGCCGCCGAAGCGATCTCTTTCTTCGTGCGCGACGAGATTCGCCTCGCCCGCTGGACTCTGAGCCCCGGCGTGAGGGTCGAGGACATCGACTTCAGGCGCGAGGACTACGGCCGGAGCGACCCGTCGCGCGCCGGCGAGAATCTGACGGTTCGAGAGAACGGCACCCGCGTCGTGCTGCCGGGGCTCGGCGTCAGCTACCGGGCCGGCGACGCCTGGATCCTGTTCGGCGGTATCCACAAGGGCTTCGCGCCGCCCGGAGCGGGCAAGTCCGACGAGGTCGACAACGAGGAGAGCCTCAACTACGAGCTCGGCGCCAACTTCGGTGGGCGCGACCTCTCCGGCCGGCTGGTCGGCTTCTACAGCGACTACGACAACCTGCTCGGTCGCGACACCCTGGCCGGCGGCGGGGAGGGCACGGGCGACCCCTTCAACGGCGGCGAGGTGGAGGTCTTCGGGCTCGAGGCCCTGGTCGACTACGACCTCGGCCGCGCCGTCGGCGGCTCGGCCCTGATCCCGGTGCGGATCGCCTACACCTACACCAGCGCCCGGTTCCTCAGCAGCTTCGAGACCTCTTTCGCCGACTGGGCGCCCGCGGTGCGGCGCGGCGACGAGCTGCCCTACCTGCCGCATCACCAGCTGACCGTCAACGGTAGCTATATCGGCGATCGCTGGGCCGCCCACCTGATGCTCAACTACACCGACACCATGCGTAGCCGGCCGGGCCAGGGAGCGATTCCGCCCGACAGCGCGATCGAGGATCGGCTGATCGCGGATCTGGCCCTCGACTTCCGCCTGCGCGACAACCTCGAGCTCTTCGTTCAGGTGCGCAACCTGACCGACGAGACCTTCATGGTGGCGCGCCGTCCGCACGGCGCACGGCCCGGCCTGCCGCGCTCCGTGCTCTTCGGTATCGACTGGGGGTTCGGTCGTTGAAGAGGCGGGCCGCGATCCTGGCCGCGATGCTCGGGGCGACCCTCGCCGCTTGTCAGACGGCGGACGTCGAGGATTCTCGAGGGGTTGCCGATCCGGTCGTCGTCTACTCGGGCCGCAACGAGTCCTTGATCGGTCCCCTGCTCGAGCGCTTCGAGGCGGCGAGCGGTCTCGAGGTGCGGGCTCGCTACGGCGAGACCGCCGAGCTCGCTGCCACCCTCCTGGAGGAGGCCGGCAACAGCCCGGCGGATGTCTTCATCTCGCAGGACGCGGCGGCTCTCGGCGCGGTAGCCGCCGCCGGACTTCTGAAGCCGCTGCCCGCCGGCGCGCTCCAGCGCGTGCCGGAGCGTTTCCGCTCGCCGGCCGGCGACTGGGTCGGCCTCTCCGGGCGCGTACGCTCCGTCGTCTACAACACCGAGCTCATCGCCGAGAGCGACCTGCCGCGCAGCCTGGAGGCGGTCGCCGACTCGAAGTACAAAGGCCGCTTCGGCATCGCTCCGGCGAACGGCTCGCTCCAGGCGCACCTCGCCGTCTACCGCGTCGTGGCCGGGGCCGAGGCGCTGGACCGGCTCCTGACCGCCATCGCGGCGAACGAGCCCGCGACCTACCCGAAGAACAGCGCCATCGTGCAGGCGGTGATCGCCGGCGAAGTGGAGTGGGGGCTGGTCAATCATTACTACCTGCTGCGGGCGCTCGTCGAAGATCCCGAGGCTCCGGCCCGGAACTTCTTCATGGACGAGGGCCCGGCCTCGGGTTTCGTCAACCTGGCGGGCGCCGGAGTGGTCAGCGCCGCGCCCGGCGCCGTCGCTCTGATCGAGTATCTGCTCGGCGACGTGGCCCAGCGCTACTTCGCCGAGGAGACCCTCGAATACCCGCTGGTCGCCGGCATCGAAGCCGCCCCCAGCCTGCTGCCGCTCGCCGGGCTCGCCTCGCCCGATGTCGATTTCGCTCGGGTGTCGCGGGCGCTCGAGCCGACCCTCGAAGCGATCGGCGCCAGCGGCCTGATGCGGTGAACGGGTCGACGGTCGCGACCGGAGCCGTCGGGGCGAGACCGGCGGCGCCGCGAGTCGGGCCGCGCTTCCCGCCGGCGCTGGCCTCCCTGGCGCTGCTGACCGCGGCGGCGGTGAACGCGCCGCTGGTCTACATCGTGATTCGCGCGCTCGGCGCGGGTCCCGAGCGGCTCGGATCGACGCTCGCCGCGCCCTCGACGGTGGGCCTGATCCTCCGCACCCTGACGCTGGTCGGCGGGGTCGTCGCGCTGGCGGTCGCCATCGCCCTGCCGATGGCCTGGTTGGTGGCGCGGACCGACCTGCCGGGGCGCCGGGCGTGGGCGGTTGCCGGCTCCCTGCCGCTGGTCTTTCCGTCGTACGTCGCGGCGCTCGCCCTGGTCGCGACCCTGGGCCCGCGCGGTTACGTTTCGCGATGGATCGAGTCGTGGACGCCGTTCGCGGTCGGCGACGCGATCTACGGCTTGAGCGGCGCACTCGTCGCTCTCGCGCTCTTCACCTACCCCTACATCTTCCTGCTGCTGGTGGTGGCGCTGCGCGATCTCGACCCGGCCTACGAGGAGAGCTCGCGGAGCCTGGGCGCGGGGCGCTGGCGCACCTTCTTCCGGGTCGTCCTGCCCCAGTTGCGTCCGGCGCTCTACGGCGGCTCGCTACTGGTGGCGCTCTACACCGTGTCGGACTTCGGGGCCGTGTCGATCTTGCGGTTCAATACCTTCACCCTGGCCATCTACAACGCCTACCGCGGGCTGTTCGACCGCTCGGTAGCGGCCGCTCTATCGCTGGTGCTGATCGCGATCGCGGTCGCGCTGATCGGTGCCGAGGGACTCGCGG
>JAHEKO010000693.1 GCA_024638355.1 Acidobacteriota bacterium | reverse complement strand
GATGGGATTGAGTCGTCCGTGGCCCGACGCGCTGGAGAGCCTCTCCGGCGAGCGCGAGATGGACGCGACCGCGATCCTCGACTACTTCGCGCCGCTCCAGGCCTACCTCGACGAGCAGAACTCGGGGCGTAGCTGCGGCTGGCCGTCGCCCACGAACTGATGCCGGCGGCCGGCAGACAGCGCCTGCTCTGGTGGATCTGGGCGTGCGCTCTGTCGGTTTCGTGCGGCTCGACGCCGACGGCCAGCGGGCCGACGACCCTGGAGGAGAAGTTCCGGCAGCTGGGTATCGATCCGGCGACCTTCGTGCAACCGCTCGAGGTCACGCCGGAGATGAGGGAGTGGGCGTGGTCGCAGGTGCGCCAGGGCGCGAGCGAAAAGCAACGGATGTACGACCTGATGGAAGGCCTGTCGCGCAAGGACGGTCTGGCGGTCCGCTACCAGCGGGATCGGACGGGCACCGCCAGGGAGGTGTTCGAGACCGGGCTGGCGAATTGCCTGTCGTTCACCCACCTCTTCATCGCCCTGGCTCGCGAGGTCGGCGTCGACGTCTACTTCCTCAAGGTCGCGCGGGACGAGCGCTACGCGAGGGAGGGCGACCTGGTGGTGCGCTGGGAGCACGTGACCGCCGGCTGGGGACCGGCGCAGAATCGCACGGTGCTGGAGTTCGGGTTCATTCCCGATCAGGACTCCTACCTGGGAGCGAGCGAGATTCCCGATCTCACCGCGATCGCGATGTTCCACTCGAACCGGGGAGCCGAGGCTCTCATCGCGGGCGACAAGCAAGAGGCGCTCGAGTGGCTGGAGACCGCGGTGGTGCTCGATCCGGGGTGGTCGCACTCCTGGCTCAATCTGGGCGTGGTCAGGCGGCGGCTCGGCGATCTCGAGGGCGCCGAGGCCGCCTACCGGCGCGGGATCGAGGCCAATCCGGAGCATCTGCAGCTCTACAGCAACCTCGCGACCCTGCTCCGTCTGCGCGGCGAGAGGGACAGCGCCGGAGTGCTGCTACGATTGCTCGACCGCAAGAGGAACCGCAATCCGTTCTCCTATCTGATGCTGGGAGACACGGCCCTGCGCGAACAGCGGTTGGACGACGCCGGACGCTTCTACCGTCGAGCCATGCGCCTCAATCGAAACAACGCCAACACGAGAGCCGCCATGGGCCTTTGGGAGCTCGCCTCCGATCGCCCGGACAAGGCGCGGGGCTGGCTCGAGCGCGCCGAGCGTCTCGACGCGGAGGCGGAGCGGGTGGTCCTGCTCCGAAGCCGGCTGGCGAAGACCGAAGAGCCGGCGGAGCCGGCCAACGAAGAGGACGTCGAATCGGAGACCAGGTCCCCTCAAAGGAGATCGTAGCCATGCAGATGATTCAGCCCAAGTCGACGATACGCGCCGCGCTGCTCGTGGCGCTCGCGCTCACCCTGATGCTCTCTTCCGCCGCCGCGCGGGCCGGAACGGAGGGCAGGATCAGCGGTCAGGTCATCGATCAGGAGGGCAAGCCGATCGAAGGGGTGAAGGTGACCGTGGCGGCCGTCGACCTCGACATTCAGCGCGGAGCGACTTCGAACAAGAAGGGCAAGTTCACCATCACCGTCCTCAACGCCAGCCGCGACTTCACCATTCTCTTGGAGAAGGAAGGCTTTCAATCGATCGAGGAGCGGATCGACCCGCAGGTGGGCGGTACGCTGAAGCCGGTCTACACCATGATTCCGGGGCAGGCTATCGCTCCCGACAAGCTGGCGGAGCTCCAGAGCAAGGACAAAGCGGCGAAGATCTACAACCAGGGCGTCAAGATGTTCTCCGTGGGAGATCTCGACGCCGCGGTGGAGCAGTTCGAGGCGGCACTGGCCGAGGACCCGGAGCTCGGTCTCGCGCATCTCGCGCTGGCGAGGATCCTGGTCGAAGCACGCCGCGATCCCGCCGCCGGTCTGCCGCACGCGGAGAAGGCGAACGAGCTCGTGCCCGATGAGGAGCTGACTCAGCTCGTTCTCTTCGACGCGCTCTGGGATCTGGAGCGGTACGATCGCG
>JAHEKO010000692.1 GCA_024638355.1 Acidobacteriota bacterium | reverse complement strand
GCTCCGCCCAGAGCAGGTGCCCGTCCGAACAGCGCGCGAGCTCGGCGCTGATGCGCGCCCGGTTGCCCAGCCGCCGGACGCTGCCGGTGAGGACGTAGTCGGCGCCCAGCTCGCGGGCCAGAGTGCGCGGCGGCACCGTACGGTCGGCGTAGGGTGCGACCTCGCCGCGCGAGGCGACCCGAAGCCGCTCGACGCGCGACAGATCGACGATGAGGTCGTCGACGAGTCCCGTCGCCAGGCAGAGATCGTCGTCGTCGTTGCTCAGCATTTCGAAGGGCAGCACCGCGAGGCGCGGCTTGGCTCGCGGCGCCGAGCGCAGGGACGGCAGCGTCAGGGTCTCGTCGGCCGAGCCGGTGGCGACCTGCTCGCTAGACGCCGCCAGATCGGCGAGAACGTCCTCGGCCCGGCAGTAGCGATGCGCCGGGTCCTTGCGCAGGAGCTTCATGACGATGTAGCCGAGATCGGACTCGATCTCCGGGCGCAGGGCCTCGGGCCGCTCGGGCCTGTGGCGCAGGATCTGCTGGAAGATCGCGCGGTAGTCGTCGCCGGTGAACGGCAACCGCCCGGTCAGCGCCTGGTAGAGGATCACTCCCAGAGCCCAGAGATCCGACCGGTTGTCGGGCGGCAGGCCGTCGACCTGCTCCGGCGCCATCGTCACCGGGGTGCCCATGGGCGCGCCCGGCGTCGTCAGGCGAGGCAGCGCCGTCACGCTGGCCAGGCCGAAGTCGAGGATCTTCGGTCCGCGCGGAGAGAGCATGATGTTCGACGGCTTGAGGTCGCGGTGAACGATGCCCAGGGCGTGAACCTCGGCGAGGGCGTCGGCCACGGTGGTCGCCAGCGACAGCGCTTCGCCCACCGGCATCGGCCCGCGCTCGAGCCGCTGCCCGAGCGTCTCGCCCTCGAAGTAGCTCATCACCAGGTAGGGCCGGCCGTCGATTTCCCCGGCCTCGTAGACGGTGGCGACAGCGGGGTGGTCGATGCTCGCCGTCGCCTGCGCCTCGCGCACCAGCCGCCGGACCCCCTCTTCATCCTCGGCCAGGCTCTTGGGCAGTAGCTTGACCGCCACCTTGCGCGGCAGCTGGATGTCCTCGGCCAGCCACACCTCGCCCATCGCCCCGCTGCCCAGGGGCTCGATCAGGCGGTAGTGGGAGACGAGCTCGCCGGTCGACAAAGGAGGCTCCTATTGACCTGCTTCGAGGCTGAAACCCGCCAAGCCTAGCAGTCCCGTTCGCGGACCTGTCAGGCGTCGGCGGGAAGCAGGCGGAAGGGACGTCCGTTGGGTCCTGGAAGCACCCGGAAGTGCCTCTCGTCGAGGGTCAGGAGGTCGGTGACGCCCGCGCGCTGCGCGGCGACGACGATCGAGGCGTCGGCGAGACCGATACCCAGGTCTCGAAAGCCGGCGATGATCCGGTGGGTCTCGGCGTGCGTCGTCCCCTCGAGAGGGGCAGCGCTTCCTACCGTTCCACTCCAGGCACCAGATGCCTCAGAAGCACGTCGCCGATCGCGGCCATCTTGCTGCCGCCCAGATTGCCGCCCGTGCTCACGACCACCGCATCGAAAGCCGGCACGATGTGGATGAACTGGTCGCCACCGCCTGCGGCGACGAGGACGGGGAAGCGCTCGGCCTCGAGCGGCGCATCGAGCCGCATCCAGAGATAGCCGTATCTCTCGACCTCCCGCCGGGTGGAGACGAGCGGCGCCGTCGACTCGGCGATCCACCCCTCCGAGACCACCTGCTGCCCGTGCCAGCGGCCGCCGTCGAGGACCAGCTGACCGATCTTCGCCATGTCGAGAGGCCGCAAACGCAGAGTTCCGCTCACCGCGGGGTAGCCCTCCTCGCGACCCGTGCCCCAGTCCCACGCCGTGATCCCCAGCGGAGCGAACAGAAACCGCGCGGCCATTTCGTCCGCCGGCATTCCCGTGGCGTGGCGCAGAAAGCCGCCCAGAAGCTCGACGTCGTGGTTGTTGTAGAGAAAGCGCGAGCCCGGCTCGTGGATCACCGGGCGTGCGAGCGCCAGCTCGA
>JAHEKO010000691.1 GCA_024638355.1 Acidobacteriota bacterium | reverse complement strand
TATTCGCACCCGAGGCTCGTACCGGATCCGGCCCGGTCGCGCCATCGTCCGTTACGGCCGGCCGCTGGATCCGGCGGACTACGGGGTGCGGGCGATCGACCGGCTGGAGGCCGAGCTCCGCGAGCGCATCTCCGCGCTGGCGGAGCTGGATGGATAACGCCGCCGGCCTGCTAGACTCTGCCGCCCGGAGGGGCCATGACGAGAGCATCTGAAGAGCGGGTTTGGGAGATCCTCAAGGGGATCAAGTTCCCCGGGATGAGCCGGGACATCGTGTCGTTCGGTTTCGTCGACCGGGTCGAAGCCACCGCGGAGAGGGTTCACGTCGATCTGTCGATCGCCACCGGGAACCCGGAAGCGGCCGAGAAGGTTCGCGCGGACGTCGAGCAGGCGCTGGCCGAGCTGGGCCCGATTCAGGTCGAAGTCCGCCTCGAGGTGCGCACGCCACCCTCGGCCGCGCAGCAGGTGGCGCAGTCTCCCGATCTGATTCCCGAGGTCCAGCACGTGGTGGCGGTGGCGAGCGGCAAGGGCGGGGTCGGCAAGTCGACCGTGGCCACCAACCTGGCCGTCAAGCTGGGTCAGCTCGGGCATCGCGTCGGCCTCCTCGACGCCGACATCTACGGACCCTCGCTGCCGATGATGATCGGCATCGACGAGCAGCCGAAGGTCGACGGGAACCGGCTGATTCCGTTCGAGAAGCATGGCATCAAGGTGATGTCACTCGGCTTCATTCTGGACGTCGACCAGCCGGTCATCTGGCGGGGCCCGATGGTGATGAAGGCGATCGAGCAGATGCTCGGCGACGTCGATTGGGGGCCGCTCGACTTCATGATCGTCGACCTGCCGCCCGGCACGGGCGACGCCCAGCTGACCATAAGCCAGCGGGTGCCGCTCTCCGGCGCGGTGATCGTCACTACGCCGCAAGACATCGCGCTGATCGACGCGCGCAAGGGCCTGGCCATGTTCCAGAAGGTGAGCGTGCCGGTGATGGGGATCATCGAGAACATGTCGGGCTTCGTCTGCCCGCACTGCGGCGAGACCACCGACGTCTTCAAGTCGGGCGGTGGCGCTCGTACCGCCGAAACGCTCGGCTGTCCGTTTCTCGGCTCGGTGCCGCTCGACCCGGCGATCATGCGCGGCGGCGACGAAGGCGTTCCGGTCGTCGCGGCCGAGCCGGACGGCTTCCACGGCGAGTCTTTCAAACAGCTGGCCGAGGCGGTGATCGCGGGGGTCAGCAGCCAGCAGCGACCCAAGCTCTCGATCTTTTGACGGCGGCCCCGAACGATCGAGTCGCTATCCTGGCGGATGCCCACATCGGTGGGCCGGGCGGCGGCGCGGCCCCCCTGGTCGAGCAGCTCGCCGCGCTGCCGCGGCAGGGCTGCACCCGCCTGGTGCTGCTCGGCGACCTCTTCCACGTCTGGGTCGGCAGCCGCAAGTTCGAGACCGTCGAGCACCGGACCGTGGTCGGCGCGCTCCGCGGCCTGGGCGCCGCGGGAGTGCGGCTCGACTATGTCGAAGGCAACCGCGACTTCTTTCTCGCCGGCAGCGCCTACGACGAGCTGTTCGACGAGATCGCGCTCTCGCTGGCGTTCGAGGTCGACGGTCGCCGCTACCTGGCCGTCCACGGCGACGGGCTCGATCCCAGCGACCGCAAGTACCGCTTCTGGAACAAGCTCTCCAAGAGCCGGCTGAGCCGGGCTCTCTGGTTCGGGCTGCCTGCGCCGATGGCGCACTACCTCGCCGAGCGCACCGAGCGGCGCCTGGCCGGCACCAACTTCAAACACAAGATCCGGGTACCCGACGATGTCCTGATCCGGTACGCCGAGGAACGCCTACCCGAGGGCTACGACGAGATCCTGCTCGGCCACTTCCACCAGCCGCGCAGCTACGAGGTCGAAGGTGGCGTGCTGCGGCTGGTCGACGCCTGGTTCAACACGCGAGAGATCGAGTGGCTCGATTGAGATGAGGGCGTTCGGGGTCCCGTGCGACCGCCGCGTGAGCGGCGAGGTGCGGCTGCCGTCCTCTAAGAG
>JAHEKO010000173.1 GCA_024638355.1 Acidobacteriota bacterium | reverse complement strand
CTCGAGCCGCAGCTTCCGCGGGCCGTAGCTCCCGGCATAGCGCCGCAGCCGCTCGGCTGGAACGGTCACCGGGGCCGCGGCGATGCGCACCAGGTCGCGCAGCCACTCGATCCGCTGGCGGGTCTCCTCATCGTCCGGCGCGAGGGCGAGCGCCCGCTCGAAGTGGCCGATCGCCTCCGGATAGTCGCCCGCGGCCGCGGCCATCGAGCCGCGGCGCCGCTCCGCCCAGCCCGGCTCGTCCGACTGCGAGTAGTCGAGCAAGGCGAAGGCCGGCTCCATGTCGCCGACGACCTCTTCGACGACTCTTCGAGCGATCGCCAGGCCGTTCGAGCTGTTGGCGAAGTACACCACTCCCCGGCGCGCGCCCGGGTCGAGCGCGACGAACCCCCGGAAGACATCGTTGTCGCCCCAGTGCCAGACGATCCTGCCGGCGCCGGCTTCCTGAACTCCCCAGCCGAGCCCCCAACCGATCTTGCCGGCGATCTCGGCCGCCCGCTCGGAGCCGCGCTCGTCGCCGCGCAGCATCACCGCCGGGGTGAAGGCCGCGTCGACCGAGGCCTGTTCGAGCCCACGGGCCTGGAGCAGGGCGCAGACGAACTTCGCGAAGTCCGAAGCGGTGGTGTGAAGGCTGCTCGCGGCGCCCGGCTCCGGGGGATTGCGGGTCTGCGCCGTACCCCCTTCGTCGTGACCGCGAGCCAGCGGAAAGCTCTCGCCCTCCTGCCAGCTGAACCGGCTGTCGTCCATGCCGAGCGGCTCGAAGACCTCGCGACGCGCCAGCTCCTCGAGCGTCAGGCCGGTTCGCGCCTCGAGCACGCGCTGGAGGTAGACGTAGCCCTCGCCCGAGTAGCCGAAGCGCTCGCCCGGCTCGAAGCCGAACTCGAGCACCTCGCCGCCCCAGTTCGGCAGGCCGGTCTGGTGCGAGAGCACCAGCCGGGCGGTCAGGGCGCGGGCCCTCTCGGCGCCGCCGAAGCGCTCGTACTCGAGCAGCTCGTGGAGGGGCCGGTCGAGGTCGAGCTCGCCGCGCTCGACGAGGCGCAAGACCGCGTAGGCGAAGAGGGGCTTGGAGAGCGAGGCGGCTTCGAAAAGCGTCGCCTCGGTGACCGGCTCGCCGCTCTCGGCGTCGGCCACGCCGAATGCTCCGGTCCAGGCGATCTCGCCGTCCGAGATCACCGCGATCGACAGGCCGGGGATGCCCGCCTCTTGCATCAGCGCCGGCAGCAGGGCGCTCAGCCGCTCGCCCTCGGCCGACGGCTCCGCCGGCGCCTGACCGCCGCAGCCCGCCTGGATTCCGAGCAGAATCGCGAGCGCCGGCCCGGTCAGTCGCTGCAGGTTCTCCCTCATCGCTCGGCGCCCCTGGTCTTGGACGTCGAAAGACGACTCAAGGTTGCGTCTCTGCTAGATTCATTCGTGTCGATCCCGCCCGGACCGTCGAGACACCGAGCGACCCGGCCGACGCTGGCGGCCCTGGGGCTCTGCGGCGCCCTGATCGGAGTCTCCGCCGCCGGCCTTGCGAGCGCCGACCCCCTGGAGCTCCAGCTCCAGCAGACCCGGCTCGAGCTGGAGGTCGCTCTCGACTACGACGCAGGCGCTCTCGAGGGTCGGGCGACCCTGACGGTGGAGAACGTCTCCGCGCACCCGGCGAGCGAAGTGCCGCTGCTGCTCGGCCGCCTGATGACGATTCGGCGGGCGCTGGGCGACGACGGCAAGCCGCTCGAGCTCGATCAAGACGTCGTGAGCTTCGCCGACTGGCCGGAGCTCCAGGTGAATCATGCCCGGGTGCGGCTACCCGATGCCCTGCCTCCCGGCGGCACGACCACCCTCTCCGTCGCCTACTCGGGCTGGGTCGTGCCCTACACCGAGACGGGAATGCTCTATGTGCGGGATCGCATCGCCGAGGAGTTCTCCATTCTGCGGGCCGACGCTTTCTCGTTTCCGGTTCTGGGGCTGCCGTCTGACGAGGCCAACAGAGCCCTGCCGCTGCGCGATTTCGACTTTCGCGTGGCGGTGACCGCGCCGGAGAGATTCACGGTCGCCAACGGCGGCAAGCTGATCGCCCGGACGACCGCGAACGGCTCGGCCACCTGGGTGTACGAGAGCGTGGGGCCGGCGCCGTTCGTCTTCGTCACGGTCGCCGACTACCGTCTGCTCGAGGAGCGCGGCGTGCGGGTGTTCAGCTTTCCGGACGACGTCGACGGCGGAGCGCGGCTGCTGGCCAGCGCCCTGCGCGCCATGGACCTGATGGCGGAGTGGTTCGGCCCGCTCCCCGGACCGCCGGAGGTCGCGGTCATGGAGATCCCGGAGGACTGGGGATCCCAGGCTTCCCTGTACACGGGGATCCTCCAGACGGCGAGCGCCTTTCGCCGCCCGGAGCGGAGCTTCGAGCTCTACCACGAGCTGTCTCACCTCTGGAACGCGCCCGACATCGAGAGCCCGTCGCCGCGATGGAACGAAGGGCTGGCGGTCTTCCTGCAGTTCAGGCTGGCCGAGACCCTCGACGGCTGGCAAGGGATGGAAGACGAGGTCGACACGATCGCGGCGCGCGTTCTTCGGACCCTCGAGGAGACCCCCTCGTACCAGGGTGTGCCCTTTTCGGCCTATGGCGAACGGGGGATGACCGATCTCTCGTACGGCACCGGATTCCTGATGTTCTACCTGCTGGACCGCCTCATGGGCACCGAGGCCCTCTACCAGGCGTTGCGAGCCCACTTCCAGAGCCATCACGAGTCGGGTGGCTCCTTCGAAGATCTGGCGACCCAGCTGCGAGCGGCCTCGCCGCGGCCGCTCGACCCCTTCCTGCGAGACTGGCTCTCGACCACCGGTTGGCAGGAGCGCTGGGCGAGCTCCGGCTCGGCAGCGGCTCTCCTCGAGAGCTACCGGGCGCCCGAGCCCGGGAACTAGCGAGCGCTCTCGATCCAGCAGCCGCCCAGGACCCGCGTGCCCTCGTAGAAGACCGCGGCCTGACCGGGCGTCACGCCGAACTGCCCGGTCTCGAACTCGACCTCCACGCGGCGCTCCGCTCCCGGCCGGATCGACGCGCGCACGCCGGGATGGCGCGAACGGATGCGGACCGTCGCCTCGATCTCTCCCGCGGGCGGCGAACCGATCCAGTGGAGCCGTTCGCCGGCCAGGCCCGACGCCAGAAGCTCGCGCTCGGGGCCGACGGTCAGCCGGTTCTCCCGGGCGTTCACGTCGAGCACGTAGAGGCGCTCGCCCGCGGCAACGCCCAGCCCGCGGCGCTGGCCGACGGTGTAGCGATAGTAGGGCTCGGCCGTGCCGAGGACGCTGCCCGCGCGGTCGACCACCTCGCTCGCCCGGCCGAGCGCCGCGGCCGCAAAGCGCTCGGGCCGCGCGGCGACCTGCTCCTCGACGAATTCACGAATGCCGCCCGCGACGAAGCAGATCTCCATGCTCTCGCCCTTCTCGGCGACGAGGAGTCCCGATTCGCGCGCCAGCTCGCGCACCTCGGGCTTCGTCTTGTCGCCGAGCGGAAAGCTGCTCGCCGCGAGCTGCTCCTGAGTGAGCTCGAAGAGGTAGTAGCTCTGGTCCTTCGCCGCGTCGGCCGCGGTGTGCAGCTCGAGCCCGTCGGGGCCGTCGAGAATGCGGGCGTAGTGGCCGGTGGCCATGCGCTCGGCGCCGAGAGCCCGCGCGCGCTCGAGGAAGAGATCGAACTTGATCCAGGTGTTGCAGCCGGTGCAGGGGATCGGGGTCCGGCCGGCCAGATAGTCGTCGACGAACGGATCGACCACCCGCTCGCGGAACTCGCGGTCCATCTTGATCGTGTAGTGGGGAATGCCGCACTGGCGCGCCACGCGCTTGGCGTCGCCCAGGTCGAGCGGGGCGCAGCAGCGGCCGTGGGTGGTCTCCGTCGACCGGTCCCACAGGAGCATCGACAGCCCGACCACCGGCCGGCCGGCGCGCGACAGCAGCCAGGCGACGGCCGAGGAGTCGAGGCCGCCGCTCATCGCGACGGCGGTGAGCTCAGACATCGGAGGTCGCCGCGGCCGGCGCGCCGCGCAGCTCGGCCACCTGGCGCTCGAGCGCGTCGGCGAGCGCGTCGACCTCGTCCACCGTGTTGAACAGGCCGAAGCTGACCCGCAACGAAGAGAGGGCCTCGGCCTCCGACATGCCCATGGTGAGCAGCGAAGAGCTCGGCTCGACGACGCCCGAGGAACAGGCCGAGCCGGTGGAGACGGCGAAGCCGGCCAGATCGAGACGGATCATCAGGGTCTCTCCCTGCACGCCCTCGATCGCCAGGTGGGAAGTCGTCGGCAGGCGCTCGGCGCTCGCGCAGTGGATCACGACGCCCTCGATCGCCTCCAGCCGGCGCTCGAAGCGGTCGCGCAGGGCGGCCAGGCGCCGCTCCCGCTCTTCGAGCTCGCGCACCGCCAGCTCGGCCGCCACGCCGAGGCCGACCACCGCCGGCACGTTGACCGTGCTCGCCCGGCGGCGGCGCTCGTGGCCGCCGCCCACGAGGAGCGGGTCGAGGTGGGCGCCGCCGCGAGTCCACAGCGCCGCCGCGCCGAGCGGACCGTGGAACTTGTGCCCGCCGAGAGTCAGGTAGTCGACCCCCAGCTCGCCGACGTCCACCGGCACCTTGCCGACCGCCTGGACGGCGTCGCACAGGACCGGCACGCCACGTGCGCGGCAGCCGGCGGCTACCTCGCGAACCGGCTGTAGGGTGCCGAGCTCGTTGCTGGCGAGCATCAGGCTGACCAGCCTGGTATCGGCGCGCACCGCGGCGAGCAGGCGCTCGGCATCGACGCGGCCGTCGAGGCCCGGCGCGACGCGGCTGACCGCGAGCCCCTCTCCCTCGAGCCGTGCGGCGGCGGCCAGCACCGACGGATGCTCGAGCGTGGAGACGACCAGGTGGCCGGACGGGCCACCGCTGCGGCCGCAGGAGAAGACCACGGCGTTGTTGGCCTCGGTGCCCGAGCCGCAGAAGACGATCTCGGCCGGGCTCGCGCCGAGCAGGGCCGCGACCCGCTCGCGCGCCGCCTCCACCGCCTCGGACGCCGCCTGTCCAAATCGATGAACCGAGGAGCTGTTGCCGTGGCGTCCCTCGAGCCACGGCAGCATCGCCTCGAGCACCCGGCGATCGAGCGGGGTCGTTGCGTTGTTGTCGAAGTAGGCGGCGCCCATGGCGAGGGACATTCTACTCCCCTCCCGGCACGCATCCTGCTAAGCCTCACACCACCTGCTCTTCGCAGGTACGGATACCCTCCACACCACCATGTCGCGACCGCGAAGCCTCTGGAACGCCGCCCTGAGTGTCCTCCTCATAGGACTTCTGGCGGCCGCCGTCGTCGTGGGCGACGAGTCGAAGCCCAAGAGGCTCAAGAAGAAGGATCTGCCGGAGAAGTACCAGTTGTGGCTCGAGATGGTCGATCTGCTGATCAGCAAGAAGGAGCGGCAGGCCTTCCTCGAGATCGGGAAGGACTACCAGCGCGACGCCTTCATCGAGCGCTTCTGGGCGGAGCGCGACACCTACGAAGACACGGCGCGCAACGAGTTCCGCGAGCGCTGGAAGCAGCTGGCCCAGGAGGCCATGAGCATCACCAACGGCAACCTGCTCGACGAGCGCGCCAAGGTCATTCTGCTCAACGGCCTGCCCGACGCGATGATCGACTACGACTGCTTCGAGGTCTGGCCCGGCCAGGTCTTCTACTACGAGCGCGCGCCGTCCGCCGGTCAAGAGCTGGCGCTCATCTTCTACCAGCCCAACAACAACGGTCCCTACCGACTCTGGTACCCGACGGACGGGCTCAGGGTGCTGATGCAGTTCGCCAACCCGCTGGGCGGCGACGGCGGGGCCTATCAGACCATTCAGAACAACTGCAGCCTGAAGGAGGGCGAGGCGCTTCTCGCGGCCCTCAACATGGCCAGGGCCTACGGCGAAATGGGCTTCATGACCCTGGTCGCCGATGTGCTGCAGCCGGAGCGGACGCACAGCGGCGAGTGGGTCGAGGCCTTCGAGGCGCTGAGCACCGATCTGCCCGAGGGCGCGCTCACCTTCAAGGCCGAGCTGCAGTACGAGTTCCCCGCCCGCCACAAGACGCGCACCGTGGTCCAGGGCCAGGTGGCGGTTTCGCAGAGCGAGGCCGCGGTGATCGACCTCGCGGGCGCGCGCTCGTTCAACTTCGTGCTGACCGGCGAGGTGCTGCGGGAGGGGACCCTCTTCGACACCTTTCGCTACAGCTTCAATCTGCCGGCGAACCTCGGCGAAGAGGAGACCATCCCCCTGGTCTTCGAGCGCTACCTGCGGCCGGGTCCCTACAAGTTCGTCGTCAGGCTCGAGGACCTGAACGCCAAGAAGTACTTTCTGTCGACCACCGAGCTCGAGGTGCCGGCGGTCGATACGGTCCGGCGCACCGAGCCCAGGGACCCCGAGACCGCCCGCCTGCTGGCCGAGGCCAACGCCGCGATCTCCACCGGCGACACCACGATCCGCATCGTGCCGCCGCGGGGCGAATACCAGACCGGATTCGTGCGGCTCGATACCATCACCACCGGCAGCGACATCGTCTACGTCAAGTTCACCGTCGACGACGACCAGAACCTGATCAAGCGGGCGCCGCCCTTCAACGTCGAGCTCGACCTCGGCTCGCTGCCGCGGGTGCGCAAGCTCGTCGCCGTGGCTTTCGACGGCGAGGACCGCGAGCTGGCGCGCGACGAGCTGGAGATCAACAGCGGCGCCCACCGCTTCGCGGTGCGGCTGATCGAGCCGCGGCGAGGCAGGAAGTACTTCAACAGCCTGCGCGCCGAGGCCAAGGTCGACGTGCCGAAGGACCGGGCGGTCACCAAGGTGGAGTTCTATCTCAACGAGCAGCTGGTCGCTTCGCTCCACCAGCCGCCCTACGTCCAGCCGATCCTGCTGCCCGCCGACGAGCAGCTGGCCTACGTCCGCGCCGTCGCCTACCAGGCCGACGGCAACTTCACCGAGGACCTGGTCTACGTCAACGCGCCCGACTACCTCGAAGAGGTCGATATCCAGTTCGTCGAGCTCTTCGTCGCCGTGCTCGACAAGGAGTCGCGGCCGGTCGAAGGCTTGACGGAGGCCGAGTTCACGATTCTGGAAGACGGCGTGACGCAGACGCCCACCCGCTTCGACCTGGTCGACAACCTGCCGATCCACGCCGGCATCCTGGTGGACGTATCGGCGTCGATGGAGCCCAGCCTGGCGATGGCCCAGCAGGGAGCGCTGCAGTTCTTCCAGCAAGCGATCACGCCGCGCGACCGGGCCACCCTCATCACCTTCAACGACCATCCGCACCTGGCGGCCAAGTTCACCAACGACGTCCAGACCCTCGCCGGCGGGCTGGCCGGGCTCAAGGCCGAGCGCGGCACGGCGCTCTACGACAGCCTGGTGTTCGCGCTCTACTACTTCAACGGCATCAAGGGCCAGCGAGCGCTGGTGGTGCTGTCGGACGGCCAGGACGAGCACAGCCGCTTCAGCTTCGAGAACGCGCTCGAGTACGCCCAGCGGGCAGGGGTCGCGATCTACGCCATCGGCCTCGACCTCGGGCGCAAGGAGGGCGACGCGCGCCGCAAGCTTCGCCGCTTCGCCAACGAGACCGGAGGCCGCTCGTTCTTCATCGAGGACGCCGCGGAGCTGCCCGGGATCTACGAGGAGATCCAGCGCGAGCTGAGATCCCGCTACTACCTCGCCTACCAGTCGAGCAACACCTCGAGCGAAGACGACTT
>JAHEKO010000172.1 GCA_024638355.1 Acidobacteriota bacterium | reverse complement strand
GCTCCGACCTCGACCGCTTTCACACGCCCAGCTATCGCGCCATCTTCTACGACGAGCTACCGACCGCCCTCGATCGCCTGCGCGCCGACCGCTCGCCGATCGCGCAGGCCGAGGCCTCGGTCACCTACCACATGATCGTCGAGGGCGTGCTGGCCGAGACCGGCTATCACGGCTACTACACGGTTCTCGACCGCCACGGCATCCTGCCCGGCATGCGCGAGCTGATCGGTCACGTGCAGTCGGACGAGGCCCGCCACCTCGCCTACGGTGTCTTTCTCCTCTCGCGACTCGTCGCCGAGCACGGCGAAAGTGTCTGGGAGGCGATCGACAGCCGCATGGAGCGGCTCCTGCCGCTCGCTCTCCAGGTGGTCGAGGAGGCGTTCGCCGCCTACGATCCGGTGCCGTTCGAGCTCGACCCCTCGACGTTCGTCGACTTCGCGCAGGACCAGTTCGAGCGCCGCTTCACGCGCATCGAGAAGGCCCGGCGGCAGACCCTGGACGAGGTCTACCGAACCACGGCCCTCGCCTCGACCTAGCCCCGAGCAGGTCAGCCCGGCGCGGCATTCTTTCGCCCGGCACGGGTCCGGCGGGGTGGCGCCTGCGGCGCATTCGCACGGCACGGGTCCGGCGGGGTGGCGCCTGCGGCGCTTCGCCCGGCACGGGTCCGGCGGGGTGGCGCCTGCGGCGCATTCGCCCGGCACGGGTCCGGGCGCTACATCGATTGGAGACCGGGTAGCGCCCCACCTGTGGGGGGCGATTCCGCCGGCTAGCCGGCACGGGTCCGGCGGGGTGGCGCCTGCGCCGGTTCTACGGTGGCGAGAGCGGGGTCGAAGCGCGCGGTTCAGGACAGCAGCGAGTCGAGCTCCTGGCGCAGCGCGGCGACCGTATTCTCGAGCGAGTCGATCCGCTCTTCGAGCTCGGCGTAGCGGTCGCCCGCGCGCGGGATCGGGCGCGGGGCGGCGACCGGGGCCACTGCCGGAGCCGGAGCCAGCGCCGACGGCGGCGCAGCCCGCTCGATGCGCTCGCCGAGCTGGTGCGCCCAGCGGCTCTCCTTCTGGCCCGGGGCGCGGGCGAGCTCGACCACCAGCTCGCGCTCTTCCTCGGCCATGCGCCGGAGCGCCGCCTCGACCTCGTCGAGGCTGTCGAAGATCCGCAGGCGGCCGCTCCGGGCGCGCAGCTCGCCCGGGGTCTGCGGCCCGCGCAGCAGCAGCAGGGTCAGGATCGCCTTCTCCCAGGGATCGAGCTCGAGTCGCCGGCTGATCGACTGGCTCCACTTTTCACTGCGCGCTCCGTCGGTGCGCCAGACCATGACGTCCCGGCGCATCTGGTCCAGGGTCTCGACGATCTCGGTCTCGGTGAGCGCCATCACCGGATCGCGGTTGCTCTTCTGGTTGCAGGCCGCGATCAGGGCGTTGACCGTCAACGGGTAGTAGTCGGGAGTCGCCTGCTCCTTCTCGAGCAGGGCGCCGAGGATCCGCTGCTCGACGGCGCCGAGGTCGCTGATCTTCCTCATGGGAGCCGAAGGCTATCCCAGACCGGCGATGAAGATCACCAGAATCGCCGCGGGCACCAGAAAGCGGATCAGCACCCGCCACGCAGCGAAGATCCACCCGTCGGCCATCGCCAGCTCTTCGAGCACCGCCGATCGGGACATCGTCCAGCCGACGAAGAGCGCGATCAGCAGGCCGCCCAAGGGCATCATCACGTTGGCGGCCAGGTAGTCGATCAGGTCGAAGAGCGTCATGGCGGCAAAGGCGGCGATCCCGCCGAGCGGCCGCACGTCGGACCAGACGTTGAAGGAGAGCACCGACGCAAGTCCGATCGTCCAGGCCACCGCGCCGCCGGCGACCGCCGCCCGCCAGCGCACCCAACGAAAACGATCGATGACCCAGGCGACCACCGGCTCGAGCACGGCGATCGCCGAGGTGACCGCGGCCACGGCCAGCAGCAGAAAGAAGACCGTGCCGAAGAGCGCTCCGGCGGGCATCGTCGCGAAAGCGACGGGCAGAGTGACGAAGATGAGCCCCGGACCTTCGGCCGGATCGAGTCCGTTGGCGAAGACCAGCGGGAAGATCGCGAGGCCGGCGAGCACGGCGACCAGGGTGTCGGCGAAGGCGATCGCCACCGCCGAGCGGGCGATCGAGACCCGCCTCGGAAGATAGGCGCCGTAGGCCATCATGATCCCCATCGAGACGCCGATCGAGAAGAAGGCCTGCCCCACCGCGCTCAGAACGACCGGCCCGTCGACGCGGGCGAAGTCGGGGCGGAACAGAAAGATGAGCCCGCGCCCCAGGTCGCCGGCCACGGCGCTGTAGCCGATCATGGCGACAAGCGCGGCGAAGAGGCAGGGCATCAGCACCTTGACCGCGCGCTCGATGCCGCGCTGGATGCCGCGCGCCACGATGGCGGTCGTCAGCCCGATGAACACAGTGTGCCAGAAGACGAGGCGCAACGGATCGGCGAGCAGCCCGTCGAACAGGGCGGCCACCGCGGACGCGTCGAGGCCGGTGAGCCCGCCGCTGCCGGTGATCTTGACGTAGGCGATCACCCAACCGGCGATCACGCTGTAGTAGCTCAGGATCAGGTAGCCGGCGAGCACTCCCAGCCAGCCGACGAGCGCCCAGGCCGGCGAGGCCGAGGCTTCGCGCGCCAGCGCCGCCATGGAAAACGGCGGGCTCCGGTGGCCCCGCCTGCCGATCAGCAGCTCCGCGACCAGAACCGGCACGGCCACCGCTGCCGCCGCCACGATGTAGATCAAGACGAACGCTCCGCCACCGCCGACGCCGGCAATGTAGGGGAACTTCCACATGTTGCCGAGGCCGACCGCCGCTCCCACCGCCGCCAGCAGGAACGAGAATCGCGAAGACCAGTCGCCGCTCATCTGATTCTCGCAAGGATATAGGGGCCGCTGCGCAACGGAACGGCTCTTGCCGCCGTATACAGCTCCAGAGCAACCGTAGCCAGGAGACCAGAATGCAGCTTGCGAAGTTGACGTGCATCACCGCCCTCTTCCTCCTCGCCGTGGCGCCGACCGGCCACGCCGACGATCACGGAACGACGTTGACCGGAAACTTCACGTCCGGTTTCCAGGACGGTCCCAAGACCGTGCGCGCGGTCTTCACGCGTCCCGAGCAGCCCGGCGAAGAGCGCGACTTCGACGTCGTCTTCTACTTCAAATTCAACGGCCGCGACCACCAGTACCGGGGCACCGCCTGGGGCAGCCTGGAAGCCAGCGGCGAGCTCGAGGGCCGGGTGCAGAACGAATCACGCCAGCGCACCTTCACCTTTCGCGGCGAGTTCGAGGACGGAACCTTCAAAGGTACCCACGCCGAGATCGGCCGCCGGGGCGAGCGCAAGACCGGCCAGCTGACCCTCAGGGGCTAGCGCCGCCGCAACAGCTCCGCCAGATAGGCCAGCTCGGAGAGCTCGATCAGCCGCGCGCCGAGAGCGTACGCGGCGTAGAGCACGACGAAGCCGGCGGCCGCGGCCACGCGCGTCTGCGCCGCCAGCTCCCAAACCATCGCCGGCCAGGCGAGAGCCGCCGGCAGCAGCAGCCACGCCAGCCGCCGGGTGCCCAGCCAGCGCCCCTCGGCGCGGCGAATGCTCGCGAGAGCCAATGTCAGGAAGAAGAGCGCGCTCGCCAGGTAGACCCACGCTGATCGAACCGCCGCCTCGCCGATGCCGGACAGAGCCCAACCCAGGCCGAGGAGGGTGGCGGCGCAAGCGGCCACCACGTTGAGCGCGCCCGTCCGCGCTCGTCGTCTCAAGAAGTGGAGAGCGTTGGCCACGGTGCCGACGGCGGTGGGAATGGCCGCCAGCAGCAGCAGCGTCACCGGTGCGTACGCCGGCGTGTACGCCGTGCCGAGGATCGCCGCGATCAGCTCCCTGCCGATCAGCCCCCAGACCACGGCGCCCGCGCAGAGGCCGGCGGCGACGAGCCGCATCAGCCAGTCGAGCCAGCCGCGAACCCGCCGATCGTCGCCGCTCTCCTCGAGCTCCGACAGGATCGGAAGCAGGGCCTGCTGCACCGCGGCGACCAGCATGGTCGTCCACGCCAGCGCCTGCGCCGCCAGGCCGAAATAGGCGGCCTGCCGCGCGCCGCCCCAGACGGCTACGGCCCAGATCGGTAGATAGGTCCGCACCGTGCTCGCCACGGCGGCGACGAAGGCGGCGACGTTGTAGCCGAGGAGCGGCGAGAGCCGCGCCGCCCGGAAGCGCGCGACCGACAGCGGCGCGCGCCCGCGGACCAGAGCGAGCGCGGCGACGAGGAGTGCGAGATTGGCTGCGGCCGCGGCTAGGAACGCGGTATCGAGACCGCCTTCGAGATAGCCGGCCACGAAGAGGCCGAGGAAGGCGACGCCCTGGAGCACCTCCAGGCCGACGTAGGCGCCGATGCGATCGAGCGGTAGAAGCAGAGAGCGGGTGGCCTGAAACGCGTATCTGGCCAGAGCGAAGAGGGCGACGGCAAGCGCGGCGACCGCGGCGAGGTCGGCGGCGGAAAGGCGGATCCAGAGGGCGCACGCCGCCGCGGCCGCCGCGCTCGCCAGCAGGCGCACCGTCCAGAAGGAAGAGGCCAGCTCGGCCACCGCGCGCGCCTCTCCTCTCGCCGCGAGCGGCGGGAGAAAGCGCACCTCCCCCGCTCCCAGACCGAGTGTCGAGACCACGAAGAGGACCGCGACGACCGCCATCGCGGCCGAGAAGAGGCCGTAGTCGCCGGGGCCCAGGAGGCGAGGCAAGACGACGGCCGCCGCCGCCAGCACCGTCAGATTGGCCGCCTGCCCTCCCAGGGCGACGGTCGCGCCCAGCAGCCCGCGCTTGCCTTCGGTCGTCATGCCGCGGGCAGGCGCTCCAGCAGGCTGCCGGCCTCGGCGGCGGTCAGCTGGCGATCGCCGAAATAGTCGAGATCGAGCAGGTAGCTCGTCACGTAGCTGGCCATGCGACCCGGCGCGGCCAGATCGTGGTAGAAGGTCCGGCCGAGGAAGCGAACCTTCTTGCCGAGCAGCATCGCCTCCAGTCCGGCGGTCGAGTTGATGGTCACCACCTCGCGGGCGCCCCGAATCCAGGCGATCGTGTCACCGCCGACGAGATCGAACCCGAGCTCGCGCTTGAGCTCCACCAACCGTCCTACGAAATCACGCTCGGGCTCGGCCGGGTGGGGCTTGACCACCAGATCGAGACCGCGCTCGCGGGCAGTCTGGTGTGCCGAGCGGATGGCGGCGAAGTTGTCGACGTCGCTGTTGAGCAGAATCTGGGTATCGACGCTCACCTGCATGGGGAAGAAGAGATACTCCCCCGCGCCCGTCTCCCGCAGATCGTAGGGGTAGCGGAGATGCGAGCTGAGCCACCTGGTGCGCGCCTTCGACAGCAGGCTCCGGTGGTCGTCGGTCGGAACCCGGAGCAGATGGAAGCCGACGTGATTGAGTAGAGAGCCGACGGCCGGTACCTGATCGAGGATGCGCGCCTGGGGAACCACGTGACCGCCGGACTTCGCCTTCCGATAGGCGGCGAGCCAGCGCTCGAACTCCGCCTCGTTGCCCGGCCATCGATCGAGCAGTCTCGGATCGCGCGCGATCGACGAGGCGGCGTTCACCCCTTCGGGGTCGGCGAAGAGCTTGCCCGGAAGGTTGGCGATCTCCAGAAACAGCGTCGGCCGGCCGCGGGCGCGGGTGAAGTGCCGGGCGGCCGCGCCGACGACGTCGCCGCCGTTCCAGATCAGCAATCCCGAGAGCGGCTCGGCGGCGTCGAGCTCCTGCAGCGCCTCGGTAGCTGCCCAGTAGAGCCGCCGCGCCTGGTCGATCCGCAGTACGCCGGCGGTCAGCTCCCGGGTGGAGCCGAGATCGACCTCGCGCTCCTCGCGCGGCCGGCGCAGGAGGCGGCTATCGAGCCCGATCCGGCGCGCACGCAGGTGGAGTGCCCACTTGTTGGTGAAGTAGAGCGGCCGCACGCCCAGCTCCCGCAACCCCGCCGCCAGTCGTGCGAAGAAGGCGAGTCGATCCGGCCAGTCGATGTAGATCGCGATTCTCTTCATCATCCCGCGTCGCCACGGGCGGCCCGGCGGGTCCGCCGTAGCTTACCCTCCCGGTCCGCCGTCGAAGCCGCACAGCGGCCGCCCGGCGGCCTCCGCGAGCATTCGTCGGGTTCTATCGAGAGGCCGAACCGGGACTTCGACTAGACCGGAGGACCGCGCCAACCTGGCCTGCCCTTCAGGCTAGCTGTCTTCGGAGCCAAGGCGGCGCCAGGCCTCTCTGGAAGCTCGGATGCGGGGCTCGAGACCCAGAGCGATGCGCGCGCGCATCCAGACGACGCTGGCAAGCTTCCAGAGGCTGTAAAGAAGGGCACCCGGCAGCACGAGGATCGCTTCCAGCGGTCCCTTCCCCTTGAACGAGACCTCGGCGAAGAGGAGCGCCGCGAGGTGGAGAGCGAAAGAAAGGCCCGCGATCCAGAGGAAGCGCCGGTCGGCCAGCCCGAGCGTCAGTGAGAGGAAGGCCAGGGCGAGCAGGATCAGGTCGCGGCCCAGCAGCCTGCCGCGCTTGAACCAGTACCGGGCCGCCCCCTGTCCGTGGCGGAATCCCTGCCGCAGGTAGTCGCGCAGCTTCATCGGATGATCGTGTCGCACCCGCGCGCCGGCCGCGTAGGCGAGCCGCCACCCCTCGTCCTCGAGTCGCCAGGCGATGTCGTCCTCGTCGCAGCCGTATTCGAGCGCCTCGTCGAACAAATGACGCTCGAACAGCTCGCGCCGAAACGCCATGTTGCCGCCGACCAGACCCCGCGCCTGGAGCTCGCCCGCGCCGACGCGGCAGGTGCCGCGGTAAACGCGCTCGGCGTAGGTGCGCGGTGGCGTGTCCACTACTTCGCCGGAGGCGGCGCCGACGCCGGGGTCGTGGAAGGGCGCGACCAAGGCGCCGAGCCATCCGGGCTCGACCAGGCAGTCGGAATCGGTAAAAGCGACGATCTCGCCGCGCGCCGCGGCGATCCCTGCGTTGCGGGCGCCGGAGACTCCCAGATTGCGCGCATTGCGAACCACGCTCATCGCGACCTCCGGGTGGGCCGCCTTCCAGCGCTCGAGCGCCTCCGCGGAGTCGTCGGTAGAAGCGTCGTCCACCGCCACGATCTCGAAGTCGGCCAGCTCGGTGGCGAGCAGGCTGTCGAGACACTCGACCGCCTGGCGACTGCGGTTATAGACGCAGAGAACCACCGATACCGCGGGAGACGAGCTCGCGGCACTGACCGCCATCGCGACATCCTAGCTCAGCCTCCGAGCTCGAGACGCGATCGGCAGTCGACCCGACCACCGCCCCTGCTCCTCGCATAGAATCGCGGCAACAGATTTCTTGGGGCGGAGTGTCGTGACGGGTGCGGCCCGCCACGTCTCTCCGGCGAGACGTGCGGTCGATCATTACCGCAGCAGAAAGAGGAGGAGTATTTTCGATGAATCACAAGCACATCAAGCTATTCGTGTGCCTGGCGCTCTGCGTCGTGGCCGTGGCGGGCGTCGGCGCGGCCCAGGAGCCCGCCGGCTCTCAGCCGCCGGCAGCCCAGGCCGAGCCCGAGCCCGAGCTCGACACCGTCGAGATCGAGGAACCGCCGGTGGTCGATCCCGCCGAGCCGGCCGCCGAGCCCGAGGGCGTCGGCGGCGCCGTGACGTCGGCTGTCACCGAGACCAAGGACACCATGGTCAGCGGCGCCAGCCAGGTCGCCGAGC
>JAHEKO010000171.1 GCA_024638355.1 Acidobacteriota bacterium | reverse complement strand
ACGTGCTGTTGATCGAGGACATCGTCGACACCGGCTATACGCTCAACACCGTGCTCGCGCTCTTCCGCTTTCGCGGCGCCAAGAGCGTCAAGCTGTGCGCGATGCTCGACAAGAAGGAGGCTCGCCAGGCGGAGGTCCGAATCGACTACTGCGGCTTCGAGATCGACGACGTCTTCGTCATCGGCTACGGCCTCGACGTCGACGAGCGCTACCGCAACCTGCCGTACATCGGCGTATTCGAAGGGAGCTCCATCGAATGAAGCGCGTTCATACCGACGACGCCCCGGCCGCCATCGGGCCCTACTCGCAGGCGATTCGCATCGACGGCTGGCTATTCACCTCCGGCCAGGTCGGCATCGACCCGGCGACCGCCGAGCTGGTCGACGACGCTTTCGAGCCTCAGGCCCGCCAGGTCATGGCCAACCTCGGCCGCGTGCTGGCCAAGGCCGGCTGCTCGTTCGGCGACGTGGTCAAGGCCACCGTCTACGTCACCGACATGGCCGACTTCCCCACCCTCAACGCCATCTACGGCGAGGCGATGGGCGACCACCGTCCCTCGCGCTCGACCGTCGAAGTCGCCGGCCTGCCGAAGGGCGCGAAGGTCGAGGTCGACCTGGTGGCGCGCATTCCGTAGGCCGATTCACATCCCATCTCGTGATGCGCGTCCCCCCGTGGCCGCGCGCCCATCGTGGCCGACTCTTGAAGGCGCGGCCCGAGCGGTTCAGAATGGAGTATCGATCCGTGAGGTAACCGAACGGCGGGGCGCTCTCTACGAAGCCCGCCAATTCACATAGGAGAAGGGGAATGGCTCTCTACGCATTTGACGGAACGTGGAACGACGACGAGGATCTCGATTCCCAGGACACCAACGTCGTCCGCTTCCAAGAGCTCTACACCGGCACCGAGGTCGAGTACGTGGCGGGCGTCGGCACCCGCTTCGGCAGCTTCGGCAAGACGCTCGGAGGCCTCTTCGGTGCCGGGGGTCGCTCGCGGATCCGCGAGATGTACGAAGACCTGCTCGAGAACTGGAAGGGGGGCGACAAGGAGATCGACATCATCGGCTTCAGCCGGGGTGCGGCGCTGGCGGTCCACTTCGCCAACCGGATCGCCAAGAAGGGAGTCGTCGAAGCGGACGGCTCCACCGTGATCCCGCGAATCCGCTTCCTCGGCGTCTGGGACGTCGTCGGCTCCTTCGGCCTCTCGTTCGACACCTTCGTGAACTTCCAGGACATCAACCTGGGCTGGAACTTCGACGAGGTCGCGCGGAATGTCGATCACTGCGCCCACGCGATGGCCCTCGACGAGCGGCGGGAGACCTTCAACGTCACCCGCCTCGACCCGGAGGGCAAGCGGGACAACGTCGAAGAGGTCTGGTTCCGCGGGGTCCACAGCGACATCGGCGGGGGCAATGGAAACACCGCGAGATCGAACATCGCCCTGCGCTGGATGCTGGAAAGGGCGCAAGCGGCGGGCGTGCCGATCGACCAGACCCGGGCCGCCGAAGAGAAATACAGCGCCGTCGACACCTTCGCCCCCGTGTCCCAGAACAAGGACCCGCGGCGGGATCCTCGGCGCGAGGTCCTCGCGGGCGACAAGATCCACGAGTCGGCCCTTCTCGGCACGCTGGAGCCGGGCGAGGCGCGCACCTGCATCGTCGACAGCGGCGTCAAGTACAACTGGTCCGGCGTGCGGCTGGTCGCCGGAGCGTCATACCGGATCGAAACGCCGGGCGAGCAGCGGTGGCAGGACGGGGAGATGCAGTGCGAGGCGGACGGATGGTCGACCGACGAGCTGAGCGGCTTCAAGAAGACCCTCATCCGGCACTTCGAGGGTCGTCGCCGGCATCCCGAGGCTCAGTGGTTCGAGCTGGTCGGAGCGCTCGGCGACGACGACGACGAGCTCGTGCGGATCGGCAAGAGCTGCGATCTCGAGGCCGCGAGAGACGCCGATCTCTATCTCTTCGCCAACGACCTCGGGTCGAAGTACGGCAACAACAAGGGGGCGATCGAGGTGGCGATCACGCGCGTCGCGTAGGCCGCTCTTCCGGCCTCCGGGGGCCGGAGTACTCCGCCAGGAGCGACTCGACCAGGCTCGAGCTGCGGCCGGCGACGAGCTCGCGCACCACGCCGCGGCTGGCGGCGTCGAGCCAATCCACGATCGCCAGATTGCCGTCGTCGACCAGGGCCGCCAGGTCGTGGTCTTCGCGGTCGATCCAGCGAGCGGCCCGGAGGAGCCTCTGGGTCGCCGGCTCCGGGCGGCCGAGCCGCCGGTAGAGGTCGGCCGCCAACCTGAGCCCGCCGGCGCAGCGGCGGCGCAAGGCCAAGCGCGGCGGGCCGGCCGGCAGCGGCCGGGCGACGAACGAGCCCAGACCGTGTGCCGCGGCCCGCCGGGCGAACGCCCGCTCGGACGGGGGCGGCGCGTGGAAGAGCCGATCGAAGGTCCGCTCGTCGCCGCTCTCGGCCAGCCGGCGCTTGACCGGGGCCGAGAGCTCGAGAACGACGGTCTGGACGACCGCGGCGCCGGCCCGCGCGAGCCGGGCCAGGCCTGCCTCGATCAGCTCGTCTCCGTCGGTGACGCCGGCAATCAACGGCCAGACGCAGGCCGCGCCCTCCCCCACCCGCCAGCCTTCCGCCCGCCCGGGGCCGAGGAGGGTGGGCAAGAGGTCCCACAGGTCGACGGCTCCGGAGACCGGTGCAGCCTCGTGGCCGGGCCGTCGCTGGATCACCACCGCCGCCCCCGCGCCGACGCAAGCGGCCGCCAGGTCCCGCCGGGCCGGCTCGAGCTCCGGCTCCGTCGGCGGCAGATAGACCACGTCGGTCACCGCCCGCTCGAGGGTGCGCGGTATCTCGGAGCCGGCGCGGCCCACCGCCCCGGGAGCGCCGCGGGCCCAGTCGGTCCACAGATCTTGGGCGCCAGGCCAGTTGCGCGGCCGGTGGCGGATCCACAACCGCTCGGGACCGGGGCGAAAGCTCTCGAGCGAGACCGACACGGCCGCCCTCACCCGGCCGCGACGCCGGGTGGCCCGAGGAGGGCCGCCGCGAACTCCCGCGGCCGAAAGTCGACCAGGTCCCCCGGACTCTCCCCCACGCCCAGATGGAGGATGGGCAGCCGCAGGTCACGGGCGATCGCCACCGCGACGCCGCCCTTGGCGGTGCCGTCGATCTTGGCCAGGACGACGCCGTCGACGTCGACGATACGGGTGAACTCTCGTGCCTGGATGACGGCGTTCTGGCCCGTCGTGGCGTCGATCACCAGCACCGTCCGCTGCTCCCAGCCCTCGCCTTCCCGGTCGAGGACGCGCTTGATCTTGGCCAGCTCGGCCATCAGATGCTCCTTGTTGTGGAGCCGGCCGGCGGTGTCGACGATCAGGTGATCCGTCTTGCGCGCCCTTCCCGCCTTGAGCGCGTCGAACACCACCGCGGCCGGATCGCCACCCGCCTGCTGACGGATGACGTCGACCCCCAGGCGCTCGCCCCAGAGCGCGAGCTGCTCGATGGCCGCGGCGCGGAAGGTGTCGGCCGCCGCCAGCAGGACACGCTCGCCGCGGTCGAGCGACAGACGGGCGAGCTTGGCCGCCGACGTCGTCTTGCCCGTACCGTTGACGCCCACCAGCAGGGTGACCAGCGGCGCCTCGCCGCGCGGTCGCGGCTGGGGCACGTCGAGCAGCAGCACCGCCATCTCGTCGACCAGGCGCTCTCGCAGCCGGAGAACGTCGAGCGCCTCGCTCGGTCGCACTCCGCCGCGCAGACGCTCGATCAACTCGAGCGACGTCTCGACGCCGAGGTCGGCGGCGATGAGGCTCTCTTCGAGGTACTCGATGACCTCCTCGTCGACCATCGTCTTGCCGCTCACGGCGGCATCGAAACGATCGAAGATCTCGGTGTGGGTCATCCGCAGGCCGCGGCGGAGCTTCTTCCAGAAGCCGCGGCGCTCGGGTTCGGGTAGGGCGCGCTCGGGCGCCGGCTCGAGGGTCTTGTCGGTCGTCATTCGTCGATTTCACTCAGGACTTCGCGGTCGAGGTCGGCGGCCGCTTTGCGCAGGCAATGAATCGTGCGGCCGACCGCGCGGCTCGAGCCCTGCACCACGCCGACGCAGTAGCCGCCGGAGAGAGTGCTCGCCAGGATAGTCAGACCCCGGCGCTCGATGAACAGCAGGCTCGGCGGCCCGAGCTTGTGCTCAAGGGTGAGAGATACCACACGTTGGGCGTAGATGCCCAGGTAGGCCGCGGTCAGCCGTAGATCGATGCCCGCCACCTGCCGGGCCGCGATGTCGACGGTCTCTCCCTCCTCGTCGACGAAGACGACGCCGAGCGCTTCATCGACGTCGGCGAGCAGATTGGCGAGGATGTACTGGTAGGGCATGGAGGCCGCTGGACGCGGGCCTGCTCATCCTACGTCGCGATGCCTGCCGCCGCTCGCTCGGTGCGCCGGCCCGGCGGCTCGGACTCGCGCCGCAGCTGAACCTCGCCCGCTTCGACCGCTCGCAGAAACGCGGTCACGACCTTGGCGTCGAATCGCGTCCCGGCGAGCTTGCGAATCGTCTCGAGGGCGAACTCTACCTCGTACGCGCGCTGGTAGGGCCGGCTGGTGGTGATCGCGTCGAAGGTATCGGCGACCGCCACGATCCGTGCCATCAGCGGGATCTGCTCGCCCTTGCGGCCGTCGGGGTAGCCCTGGCCGTTCCACGCCTCGTGGTGCCAACGAATGGCCGGGATCATCTCCCGCAGCTGTTCGATGCGGCTGAGGATCTCGGCGCCGATCGCTGGGTGGAGCTTCATCTGCTCGTACTCTTCCGAAGAGAGAACGCCGCCCTTCTTCAGGATCGAGTCCTCGATCCCGATCTTGCCGACGTCGTGCAGCAGCGCGCCTACCCAGATCCGGTGCTGCGCCTCCGCGGAGACCCCGAGGTATCTCGCGATGGTGCGGCTGTGGGCCGCCACCCGCTCGGAGTGGCCGCGGGTGTAGGGGTCCTTGGCGTCGACCGCGGCCACGAACGCCCGCATCGAGCCGATGAAGAGCTCGCGGTTGGCCTGGGCGGCGCGCTCGAGCTGCAGCACGTGCCGCTGGAGCTGAGAGCTCATCCGGTTGAAATCGTCGGCCAGCTCGCCGATCTCCGCGCCCGGCCCCTTCGCCTCGATCTGCTTGGTGAAGTTGCCGGCGGCGATCTCCTTGGTGCTCTCGGCCAGGCGCGAGATCGGTCTGCTGATGTGGCGCGCCGCCAGACCGGCGACGATGAGCGCCAGAACCACGACAACGGCACTGGAGATGGCGGTGTTGAAGATCATCTTCTCGACTGCGCGGAAGGCCGTGGAGACCGGCTTGTGCAGCACCACGCCCCACGCCGACTCGTCGATCGGGCTGATGCGCGCGACCATCCGGGTGGTATCACCCCGGATGGGCAGGTCGTACTCGGCGGTCAGGTTGAGCGGGAACTCGACGAAGTCCGCCACCAGCTGCGAGGCCGAGACGGCGGCCACGGTCTCGTCGTCGGCGCCCCGATCCCACAGCACCCGCCCTTCGTCATCGACCAGAAAGACCGCCAGATCGCCCAGCGCCTCGCCTTCGAAGGCGCTCGCCAGCGGCTCGACCTCGAAGACTCCCTGAACGAAGATCCGGCCCTCGTAGCCGACGCTCGACACCGGAGCGGTGAGCACGGCGAAGGGGAGCTGCCTCCCTTCGACGTTGACCAGCGCCCAGACCGAGGTCTCGGCGGCGAAGGCCTTCTCGAAGGTGGAGCCGAGCGCCTCGATCAGGAGGGGATCGAGCTCCTTCGGCCGCGAATAGGGACCCCGCCCCTCGTGATCGAGAACGCGAAGTCCGCTCCAGCCCGGCCCCTCGCCGATATAGCTCGCGAGGTAGGACTCGAGCCAACGGCCCTCGGGGGTCCCCTGACCCAGATAGCCGCTCTGCAGGGTCTCCGCCGTCACCACCTGGCCGTCCGCGCGGCTCGCCAGCGCCAGAACGAGGCGCCCGAGCTGCTCGAGGTTGCGGCGCGCCTCGACCAGATGATCGTTCAGCTCGACCGACAGGAAGCGGGCCGAGCGGGCCAGATAGCTCTTCTCCTGCGTCTCGACGATCTCTCGATTCTGGCCAACCAGGAGAACGCCGCTGATGGCGAGCGGCACGATCCCCGTCAACAGCAACAAGAGAAAGAGGATGTTGCGGAGCTTCCACCCGGTGAAAGCCTCGGCGAGGCGCGACATGGCTCTCGCGAATATAGACGAATGCCGCCGGGCTTCCTGTTGTGTATTTCGCTCTGCCGGGAGAAAGGACGAACGCCTCCGCGGGCCGTCTAACCGGCCCAGGGATCGGCGGCGAACTCCGCGAGCGTCGCCCGGATCTCCGCGGGATCGATCGCGGCATCGATCCGCCCGTCTCCGAGCGCTCGCGGGTAGACCCACGCCAGCCCCGTCTCGCGCGCCTTCTTGTCGCGCGCCGTCCGCTCGAGGAGCTCGTCGATCGCGAAATCGCCCAAGGGCGGCAAGCCGATGCGCCGGATCAGCTCGCGCACCCGGCGGGCCGCCGCCGCGTCGAGTCCTCGCCGCTCCGCCAGCCGCAGAGCGAAGAGCATGCCGTAGCCCACCGCCTCGCCGTGGCGCAGTCCCCGGTAACCGAAGACCGACTCCAGGGCGTGGCCCAGGGTGTGCCCGAAGTTGAGCAGGCGCCGCCGGTCGGACTCGGAGGGATCGGCTTCGACCACCTCGATCTTGGCGGCGACGGCCGCCGCCACGATCGGCGCCAGAGCGCCGGCGTCGCCCTCGAGGAGCCGCGGCAGGCTCTCCGCCACCGCGTCGAGCAGCGCCGGTTGCTGGATCGCTCCGATCTTCACCACCTCGAACAGTCCCGAGCGCAGCTCCGCCGGTTCGAGCGTCGCGAGCAGCGAGGTGTCGCAGATCACGCCCGCCGGGTGGTGAAAGAAGCCGACGCTGTTCTTGGCCTCGGGGAGGTTGACCGCCGTCTTGCCGCCGACCGAGGCATCCACCTGGGCCAGCAGGGTGGTCGGCACCTGCACGTAGTCGATGCCGCGCAGGAAGCCGGCGGCGACGAAGCCGGCGAGATCGCCCACGGTGCCTCCGCCGAAGGCCACGACCGAGCTGTCGCGCTTGCCGCCGGCCTCGAGCATCTCGCGCCAGAGCTCTTGCGCCACCTCCAGCCGCTTGGCCTCCTCGCCATCGGGCACGTCGAGCCGGCGCCACTCGCGCGCCCGGGCTTCGAGCGCCGCCAGGCGGCCGGCGTGCAAACCCGCGACCGCAGGCGAGGTGACCAGAAAGACGAGCTTGCCGCCGATCGCCGCGGCGACCTCCGGGGCCGGCTCGTCGAGGGCGCCGGCGCCCACGCGAATCGTGGTGCGGCCGGCCGGGTGCCGCAGCTCGAGCCTAGCCGTCACCCTCGATCCGGATGCCGAGCTCGGCCAGCTGCTCATCTTCGACCTTGGACGGCGCGCCGGTCATCAGGCTCGCCGCCGACGTCGTCTTGGGGAAGGCGATGACGTCGCGCAGGGAGTCGGCCCCCGCCATCAGCATGACCAGGCGGTCGAGACCGAGGGCGATGCCGCCGTGCGGCGGCGCGCCGAAGCGGAGGGCATCGAGCAGGTGGCCGAAGCGCGACTCGGCCTCTTCCGATCCGATGCCGAGCAGCTCGAAGACCCGGCTCTGCATCTCGGGCTCGTGAATACGAATCGAGCCGCCGCCGAGCTCGACGCCGT
>JAHEKO010000170.1:2336-7704 GCA_024638355.1 Acidobacteriota bacterium | reverse complement strand
CCGTCGCTTTCGTCGCCGTCGAAGGCCACCAGCAGCGTACCGGCGTCGTACGACTGGCCGCCGATGACCGCGTCCTGCTCGAGCACGTCGATGCCGGCGATCGCCTGGTCGAGATCGGCGCCGACGTCGTCGGCGATCTCGACCCGCAGCAGCCGGCGGCGTTGCGGATCCATCGTGGTCTCCCAGAGCTGCTCGGCGTTCATCTCTCCGAGACCCTTGTAGCGCTGGATCGACAGACCCTTGCGCGCGCCGCTGTAGAGCGTCTCCAGCAGCTCTTCGAGGTCGTTGGCGGGGGTCACCTCGTCGTCTTTGCGAATCGCGAACTCGGACGCCTGGAGCGCTTCACGGCCCACCTTGTTGCGCGACAGCGCACGGTACTCGGCAGTGGAGAGCAGGCCCCAGTCCATGCGAACCTGGCGCTCCACCCCGTCACGTCGGCTCACGAACCGGATCGCGAAGCCGCCGTGCTCCTCGTCCTCCTCCACCTCCACGTCGTGAAAGCCGGAGGCTTCGATGATGCCGCCGACGGTACCGACCAGCTCGCGATCGGCGAGCCCCTTGCGATCCACCAGCCCGTGCAGCAGCGCGACGCGCAGGGCGTCCTCGGGATAGCCGCGCGTGGCGAGCTTCTGCAGATTGGCCAGGAACTCGGCGACCTGGTCGAGGAAGTTGGCCAGACGGGCGCCCTTGAACGAGCGGCTGTCGCCATTGATGCCCATGTCGACCTGCCACACACCCTGGATCCGGTTGACCAGGAACTCGTGGTACTCGGTGTCGTCCTTGAGGTACGTCTCCTTGCGGCCCTCGCCGATCTTGTAGAGCGGCGGCTGCGCGATATAGAGATGGCCGCGCTCGATCACCTCGCGCATCTGGCGGAAGAAGAAGGTGAGGATCAGGGTGCGAATGTGACTGCCGTCGACGTCCGCGTCGCACATGATGATCAGCTTGTGGTAGCGCAGCTTCGAGATGTCGAAATCGTCGCTGCCGATCCCCGTGCCGAGCGCCGAGATCAGGGTCTTGATCTCCTCCGAGCCGAGCATCTTGTCGAAGCGTGCCTTCTCGACATTGAGGATCTTGCCCTTGAGCGGCAGGATGGCCTGGAACTTCCGGTCGCGGCCCTGTTTGGCGGTGCCGCCGGCGGACTCGCCCTCGACCAGGAAGAGCTCGGCGAACTCGGGATTGCGCTCCGAGCAGTCGGCGAGCTTGCCGGGAAGATTGGAGGCGTCGAGCGCGCCCTTGCGCCGCGTGAGCTCGCGCGCTTCGCGGGCCGCCGCGCGGGCGCGCGCGGCCTCGACCGTCTTGGCGATGATCCGCTTGGCGATCGGCGGATTCTCTTCGAGGTAGGCGCCGAGGCGCTCGTTGACGACCTGCTCGACCCAGCCCTTGACCTCCGACGAGACCAGCTTGTCCTTGGTCTGACTGGAGAACTTCGGGTCGCGGATCTTGATCGAGACCACGGCGGTGAGCCCTTCGCGCACGTCGTCGCCGGTCAGCTTCACCTTGAGGTTCTTGGCCAGGCCGGCCGAGGCGGCGTAGTTGTTGACGGTGCGGGTCAGGGCCGACCTGAGGCCCGAGAGGTGAGCGCCGCCGTCGCGGTTCTTGATCGTGTTGGTGAAGCAGTAGATCTGCTCTTGATAGCCGTCGTTCCACTGCAGCGCGACCTCGACCTGCTCGGCGCCGCCGCCGTCGTCGCGCGAGTCTTCGAGATGGATCGGCTTCTTGTGGAGCGCGCTCCGATTGCGGTTCAGGTGCTCGACGAAGCTCTGGATGCCGCCGGCGTACGAAAACTCTGACTGCTTGTCGTCGCGCTCGTCGGTCAAGACGATGTGCACGCCGCGATTCAGGAACGCCAGCTCACGAAGCCGCTGAGAGAGCACTTCGTACTGGAAGTGCATGGTGCCGAAGATCTCGGGGTCGGGCGAGAAGGTCACCTTGGTGCCGGTCGTGCGCGCCTTGCCGATCGGCTCGATCGGCTGCTCCGGGATACCGCGGTGGTAGATCTGATGCCAGAGCTTGCCGTCGCGCTTGATCTCCAGCTCGAGGGTTCCCGACAGAGCGTTGACCACCGACACGCCGACGCCGTGCAGACCGCCCGACACCTTGTAGGAGTTGTCGTCGAACTTACCGCCCGAGTGGAGCTCGGTCATGATGACCTCGGCCGCCGACCGCCCTTCCCCCTTGTGGAGGTCGACCGGAATCCCGCGTCCGTCGTCCTCCACCGTGACCGATTCGTCGCTGCGGATGTTGACCAGCACACTGGAGGCATAGCCGGCCTGGGCCTCGTCGATCGCGTTGTCGACCAGCTCGAAGACCATGTGATGGAGGCCGGTGCCGTCATCGGTGTCGCCGATGTACATCCCCGGCCGCTTGCGGACGGCCTCCAGCCCTTTGAGGACCTTGATGTTGGCTGCGGTATACGTCGACGGAGGTTCTGAAACTGCCAAGGGTCTTGACCCCCTTTACCGCTCGAAGTGATGCCGTCGGCCGGCGCCCCGACGCGTAGAACTCACGCCGGGGACCTCCCGGTTCGGGACCTCTATTCGCCTGCCTCGAGCTTTCAAGAAGTGGACTCTGGATGCCTGTTTTGGCGGCGACTTGCCGCCGCCGCTCACAGGGCTCTTTTGGACGGTCGAAAGTATATCACTCACGGCCGCTTTTGCAAGCCTCTAAGACTATTGAAATCAGTTATTTACCACTAGCCGAACGGGTCAGTTTTCCACAGGTGAGAATCCAGCTCGATTCGACCCCGTACGGCTCCCAGACGGAGGCTCGATTGGACGCGGCGAAAACCTGCGGAAACGGCTCGAAGAACGCCCAGGCGCCGGCGAGGCGGCGCCTGTCGAGCTCGGCGTCCAGGTCGTCGAGCAGCAGGACCGGGGGGCGTGATTCGTCGCGCAGGAGCCGCGCCCGGGCGGCGGTGATCGCCAGGCCGAGAAGCTTGCGCTCGCCCGCCGAAGCCACCCGACGAGCCGGATGGTCGCCCCAGCGAATCTCCAGCTCGTCGCGGTGGGGACCCACCAGCGGAGCGCGGCGCTCGAGCTCGCCCGCACGCGCCGCCTCGATCGCGGCGAGCGTCGCTTCCACTCCCCCGCCGCCTTCCGCGGGAGACGGGCGGTAGCGAATCGACAAGGGGGGAAGGTCGAGCCGGCTCTCTTCGAGCAGGCGGTCCAGCGCGGCTCCGAGCCCCTCGGCGTGCGCGGCCCGCAGTCGAATCAACTCGTCGGCCGCTTCGGCGAGCACCTCGTTCCACGGCCCGAGTCCGGCGCCGGATCCCGCCAGCAGGCGCCGCTTCTGCTCGAGGGCACGCCGGTAGCGGGCCAGCACCCGGATCGCGCCCGGCCGCGATCCCACCACCCCGCGGTCGAGCAGGCGGCGGCGGGCCGCCGGCGTACCCGCGACCCACTCGAGATCGGTCGCGGTCCAGCTCACCACCGGCAGCACCGCGAGATGCTCCGCCAGCGACGACGAGCCGCCGTTCAGGCGGCGGATCGAGCCCTGCGAGTCGAGGCCGACTTCCAGCGTCGAGCGAGGCGACGCACCGGTCTCGCCGCCGAGCAGAAAGCCCTCTTCTCCGTGCCGGCGGCAGTCGGCCAGCCGACCCGCGCGGAAGCTCTTGGTGGTCGCCAGGACGTAGAGCGCCTCGAGCAGGCTCGTCTTGCCGACGCCGTTGTCGCCCAACAGCAGGTGACAGCCGGCGCCGGGCTCCCAGGAGAGCTCCTCGAGGTTGCGGAAGTTGCGAGCGAAGAGTCGGGCTAGCAGGCTAGACCCGCATCGGCATGATCACGCAGAGGTAGCGCTCGTCCGAGCCGTCCACCGGGTAGCCGATGCACTGCGTGTTCTCGTCCTTGAGCTCGAATCGAACCTGATCGGTATCGAGCGCGGTGAGGAACTGCCCCATGTAGTCGGGGTTGATGCCGATCTTGAGCTCGCCGCCGTCGTAGTCGCACTCGACCTCTTCGACCGCCTCTCCGAGGTCCGGGTTGGCCGCGGAGATCATCAGCTTGCCAGACGAGAAGCTGAGCCGAACCGCCCGCGCGCGGTCGCCGGTCAGTAGAGCCACACGCTGCACCGCCTCGCCCAGCGACTTGCGGTCGAAGACGGCCTGCTTGTCGTTGTCCTTGGAGATCACGCGTTCGTAGTCGGGGAAGGTGCCCTCGAGAATCCTGCAGATCAGATCGCGGCTGCCGAGGCGGAACGACAGATGGTGCTCGCTGCGGGTGAAGGTGACGTTGCCCTCGCCCTCGAAGCGCATCAGCTCGTGCAGCGCCTTTCTGGGCACCAGAACCCCTTCGGCCGCCGAGCCCGCGGCGAGGCCGTTCTCCACCAGCGCCAGCCGATGTCCGTCGGTCGCCACCAGCTCGATGGCGCCGTCCTTGAACCCGAGCAGTGCACCGTTGAGTTGGAAGCGCGATTCCTCGGTCGAGACCGCGAAGATGATCCGCGCGATCATCCGCTTCAGGTCGGCGAATGGGATCTCCACCTGGCCGTCTTGCGGCACCTCGGGAAGGGTCGGAAAATCCTCGGGCGACAGTCCGTTGATCTTGAATCGGGAGTTGCCCGCTTGAATGCCCAGGCGCTTTTCGTCTTCGAGCACGAGCCGCACCTCTTCGCCCTCGACGGCGCGGATGATCTCCATGAACTTGCGCGCCTGGACCGCGATTCCCCCCTCGCCGCTGATCTCGGCTTCGCAGGAGGTGGTCAGCGAGACGTCGAGATCGGTCGCGGCCAGATTGAATCGATCGCCCGCCGAGGAAAGCAGGATGTGCGAGAGCACCGGAATCGTCGTCCGGCGCTCCACGATCCCCTGCATGGGCCCCAACTCCCCCAGAAAGTGACTGCGGTTGACACGGATTTCCATAGAGGTCTTCTCCGACTAGAGAATCTGGATCTTAGTATAGAAGTAGTTGTAGTAGATGGTTGTCGAGACGCCGGATTTCCACGCAAGCCGCGCGCCGTGAGAGCTTAACGGCACCCGCAGAGTTCGGAAAAGGCCTGCGGACCCTCTGTGGAGAGAGACGGAAAAGAAACGCGGGTCGCACTGTCCACAGCTTCTCCACATCGGAATCCTCTGGATTCTCCTCCCCGTTCTCCGCAGGAAAAGGGGACAACGGGCCCTTGGGGAAGCGAAGGCGAGGTCAGCTGAAGTGCTCGGCCATCTGCTCGAGCGTTCGGTCGAGGTCGGCGTTGCTGGTTCGCTGCTGCTCGATCTTGTCGACGGAGTACATGACCGTCGAGTGATGCTTGTCGTTGAACTGCTTGCCGATCTCGGGGAACGAGAGGTCCGTGAGCTTCTTGCACAGGTACATCGCCACCTGCCGCGGGAAGACGATCTGATGCGAGTTCTTCCGGCTCTTGATCTCGTTCACCC
>JAHEKO010000170.1:0-2236 GCA_024638355.1 Acidobacteriota bacterium | reverse complement strand
TTGAACTGCTTGCCGATCTCGGGGAACGAGAGGTCCGTGAGCTTCTTGCACAGGTACATCGCCACCTGCCGCGGGAAGACGATCTGATGCGAGTTCTTCCGGCTCTTGATCTCGTTCACCCGCAGCCCGTAGTGGCGCGCGACGAACTTGATGATCTCGGCGGCGCTCACCCGCTGATCCTCGGGCGGCAGGATGTCCTTCAGCGTCTCCTTGGCCAGCTCGAGCGACAGCGGCTTCGCGGTGAGGGAGGAGAACGCGATCACGCGATTGAGCAGACCTTCGAGCTCACGGATGTTCGAGCGCACCTGGCGGGCGATGAACAGGGCGACGTCGTCCGGCAGATCGGCGCGCTCGATCTCGGCCTTGCGCCTCAGGATGGCCACCTTGGTCTCGAGATCGGGCGGTTGGATGTCGGCGATCAGCCCCCATTCGAAGCGGCTGCGCAGGCGTTCCTCGAGCGCCGGGATGTTGCGCGGCGAGGAGTCCGACGAGAGAATGATCTGCTTCTGGCTCGTGTAGAGCGTGTTGAAGGTGTGGAAGAACTCCTCCTGGGTCCTCTCCTTGTTGGCCAGGAACTGGATGTCGTCGACCAGCAAGACGTCGATGCTCCGGTATCGCTCGCGGAAGTCGGGCATCCGATTGAAGCGCAGCGAGCTGATGAGATCGTTGACGAACTGCTCTGCGGCCAGATAGAGGATTCTGAGCTCCGGGCGGGCGCTCTGGATCTGACGCCCGATGGCGTGCAACAGATGGGTCTTTCCCAGGCCGACCCCGCCGTACAGGAAGAGCGGGTTGTAGCTCTTCGAGGGCGTCTCCGCCACCGCACGGCAGGCCGCGTGGGCGAACTGATTCGAGTTGCCGACGACGAAGGTCTGGAAGACGTAGCGTGGGTTGAACTGCGGCACCCCGGGCCGGCTGGGCCGCGGCGCCTCGGCTTCGTCCACCGAGAAGAGAACCCGGCACGAGCGGTCCGAAACGCCGGCGATGGCGCGGTCGACCTGCGGGCGGTAGCTCGCCTCCAAGGTGTGCAAGAAACGCTCGCTTGGCGCTTGAAGCTCAATGGATTCAGCACTTTCCGCCCGCACGCGAAGCGGCTTTATCCATGTGGAAAACTCGTCTGGACCGAGATCCTCGCGGAGCTTTTCCTGCAGGCGTTTCCAGAGCGATTCAGCCATTACGTTCGAACGACTCCAGGTTTCCACAGGCACTCCACAGCCTGTGGAAACAACTCTTGGCCTCTTTGACCAGCCGAAGTACTGTGAATTCCCTCGAAGGGAAAGGGATGATAGCAACACCCGAATCGGGGCGCAACGAGGACTTCGATTTTGTCACATCGACAGGATTCGATAGCTTATGGCACGCGCTTTGCTGTAAGATCGCCCAGTGAGACATATGGTTTGCGGGGAGGTTCCCACTCCAGCTTTATCTCACCTTTAACAGAAATCGCAAGATTTCGCACCTCCAACCAAGTAACTCGCCAAATTCCCCTTGTAAACAGGGGTAGAGCCACAAAGACTTACCACGAGAGAACCTCCCCAAAAACCCACCTTCTGATCCCGATTCATCTGATTCAAGCCCTCGACCAGCGCAACGCTGGACGAGGGCTTTTCTGTAAAACGAGCAGTCGGTCTCTTTTCCGACGAAAATACGCCAGATTGGCGCCGGTTTGAGCGACTCGAAGGCTCTCATGCGCTGGTACGACGGCGCCAAGAGAGAAATGCCGTGGCGCGGCAGCCGGGATCCTTTCCGCATCTGGATCTCGGAGGTCATGCTGCAGCAGACCCGGGTCGAGACGGTCCTGCCCTACTTCGAGAGATTCATGGGGCGCTTTCAGGACGTCGAGAGCCTCGCGGAGGCCGATCTGGAGGAAGTTCTGGCCCTCTGGTCGGGCCTCGGGTACTACCGGCGGGCACGCCAACTTCACCAGGCGGCGCGTCAAATCGTCGCGCAGGGCGGCACGCTGCCGACGACCGTCGCGGGCCTTCTGGAGCTGCCCGGAATTGGTCCCTACACCGCGGCGGCGGTGGCGAGCATCGCCTTCGACGTCGTGACGCCGGTGCTGGACGGCAACGTGGAGCGGGTGATGAGCCGGCTCCTGGCACTCGATGCCGATCCGCGGCGGGGGGCGGCGCGCCGCGAGATGCTCGAGGCGGCGACCGAGCTGCTGGATTCCGACCGGCCGGGAGACAGCAATCAGGCGCTCATGGAGCTGGGAGCGACGGTCTGCACCCCCCGA
>JAHEKO010000169.1 GCA_024638355.1 Acidobacteriota bacterium | reverse complement strand
GAAGTCGACCACCACGTTGACCCGCTGCTCCTCCACCCCGAGGGCCGAGATCTTCATGAAGCCGGAGGGCTCCACCCGTCGCACCACGCCCTCCAGGGCGCTCGCGCCACCCCATTCCTCGATCCGTACCCGGGCTCCCGGCCGGATCTGGACCGCGTCGGAAGACAGATAGTCGGCGACGATCTCGAGCTCCTCGGGCTGACCCACCTCGAGCAGCGGCTCGCCCGCCGGCACCACCGCCTCGCTCTCGCGCAGGCGCTTGAGGACCACGCCGTTCACCGGCGAGCGCAGCAGGATGGGAGCGCCGGCGCCTTCCGGGTGTGGATTGCCACCCAGGGCCGGACCCTCGAGCAGCCGCGCCCGGGCCACCTCGAGCTGGTGGCGGGCGGTCTGGGCGGCGAATTCGGCCGCTGCGAGCGACTCCTGGCGGCTGCGCGCCGCGAGCTCGGCCGTCTCCAGCTCCTCGTCGGAGACGATCCGATCCTCTGCCAAGCGCCGGAAGCGCTTCACTTCGGCCGCGGCGAACTCCAGCTCCGCCGCGGCGCGGTCGCGGTCCGCCCGCGCGCGCTCGAGGGTTGCCCGTGCGGCGCGCGCGCCGGCCTCCGCCTCGGCCCGGCTGCGGGCGTCGAGCAGGGTCGGCGTCTGCGGCTGGAACGAGGCCAGCACCGTTTCGTCGGCCACGACCGGGTCGCCAGGCTCGAGCTCGATGCGCAGCACCCGGCCGGCGAGCGGCGCCGAGACCACGAACCGGTCGCGCACGCGGGTCTCGCCCTCCTCGTCGAGGGTCACGATCAGCGGCGCCCGCTCGACGGCGGCGATGTCCACCGGCTCCGGGCGCGGCCAGAAGGCCCAGGCCAGGAGCAGGACCAGGAGGGTCCCGACGAGGCCCAGGCGGAGCTTGCTCTTGCGCTTGCGAGTCATGGTCTTTCTCCTGTCATTCACGCGACTTCAGAACCGCGACCAGATCCAGCCGGTCCAGGCGCCGCCGCACCGCGAGGCCCGACAATGCCGACACCGCCACCACTGCCACCGCTGCCCAGGCGTAGCTCACCGGCTCCACCACCATGGGGATCCGCAGGAGCTCCGTCGCCAGGGCCGAGATGATGCCGCGGCAGAACAGGTAGCCCAGCGCCAGCCCCAGAGGTACGGCGATCAGGGTCACCACCGCCAGCTCTCCCAGCAGGATGAAGGAGATCTCGGCGCGGGTGAAGCCCAGCACTCTTAGGCTCGCCAGGTCCCGCTCACGCTCGGAGAGCGAGACACGGGCGCTGTTGTAGACCACCCCACAGGCGATCACCGCGGCGAAGATCAGGTTGATGGTGATCATCAGCCCCAGCGTCTGGCCGATGGTGTTCTGAAAGCTCTCGTAGGCCGCTGCCGACAGACTCACTCCGGCGACCCGCGGCGTCGCCTTGAGACGCGTATGCAACCGGTCGAGCTCCGCGGGGTCGACCTTCAGAAACGCTCCGGAGAGAACCGCTCCTTCGCGCATCAGCCGGCGCAAGGCGCCGATCTCCATGTAGGCCGAGGTGCCCAGGTACTCGTCGACCAGGCGCGCGACGGGTACGGTGCGGACCGGCCGCCGACCCTCGAGGACCTCGACGAAGATCCGGTCGCCGACCTCGACGCCGAGGACCTCGCCCAGCGACGAGGAGAGCACCAGCCCCTCGGCCGGCAGTTCGACGACGCCGGCCTTCTGCCCGACGACGCGGTTGAGACGCGGCACCGCCGGCAGGCCCATGACGGCCGTCTGCCGGGAGCGGGCGCCGTATCGCAGGCGCACCGGCACGGCCCGGAAAGGCTCGGTGTAGAGCACGCCGGGCAGACGCTCTACCTCGTGGCGGCCCGCCGCCGAGGTCGGTTCGACGAAGGTGGTGGTGACGTCGTGCAGCATGACCTCTTCGAACTGGGCCTTCATCAGCAGCTCGACGGCGTCGACGAAGAAGAAGCCGAATACCAGCAGCGCGATGGCGAAGGCGATGCCGGTGGCCGAGAGCAGGGTGCGTACCGGGCTGCGCCCCAGGTTGCGCAGGATCATCCGTCCCGGCTCGGAGAGCATCCTCGTCAGGCCGGACCGCTCGAGCCAACCTCGCTTGAAGCTCGCCGGCGGCTCGGGACGCATCGCCTCGGCGGGAGGCAGCTTGACGGCGCTGCGAACCGCACCGAACGCCCCCAGGGTGGCCGCTACGAGGCTGACGCCGACAGCGACGACCGCGATGCGCGGCGACAGGAAGTACTGGAACTCGGGGAAGCGGAAGTACTGGCTGTACATCGAGGTCATGCCCCGGCCCAACCAGGCGCCGACGGCCACCCCCAGCACGCCGCCGGCAAAGGCCACCGCCAGCGCCAGCTTCGTGTAGTGGAGCGCCACCTCGCGGTTCGAATAGCCCACCGCCTTCATGGCGGCGACCTGGGTGCGCTGGACCGAGATGATGCGCGACAGAACGACGTTGAGCAGGAAGGCGGCGACCGCCAGGAAGACAACCGGCAGGATCGAGCCCATGGTCTTCATCTCGCGCATCTCGTTGGCCACGAACCAGGCCGACACCTGGAGCCGACGGGGGATGGCGCCCAGACCGCCGTAGCGCTCGAGCAGCCGGTCGACGTCAGCGATGACCGCCTCGGAAGAGGCGCCCGGGCCCAGCGCGAGCGAGACGTCGTTGAACCCGCCCTCCATGTCGAAGGCCGAGGAGAGGGCGCGGCGTCCCATCCAGAAGACGCCGAATCTGCGATCGTCGGGCAGCAGGTCACCCGGCGCGATGGTGTAGACGTACTCCGGCGACAGGGCGATGCCGACGATCATGAGCTCCCGCCGCCTGCCGTTGATGACCGCCCCGATAGGGTCGCCGGGCTCGAGTCCATGGGCCGTGGCGAAGGCCTCGATCACCAAGACCTCGTCTGGGTGCGTGGCGTGGATATAGCGCCCCCTGAGCAGGTGGACGTCGTTGAGGATTGCGCGCCGATGCTCGGGAATCGACAGCAACAGACCGCGCGCTGGCTCGGTCATGCCCGGCACGTCCAGCGTCACCTGAACCACCACCCGAGGCTCGACCTGGGCCACCCCCGGGAGCGCCTCGAGCCGCGACGCCGTCGACAGCGGCGCGCGCTTGAGCGAAGCGAAGACGTCGGCCAGGCGATAGCGGTCGTAGTAGGCCGTGTGGGTGTGATCCAGCGACTCGAAGGTCGAGGAGTACATGGCGAACATCGCCACCCCGGCGGCGATCACCAGGCCGATGGCCAGGACCTGGCCCTTGAGCTGCGAGAGGTCGCGCAGGAGCTTGCGGTCGAGGGTCAGCACGGTCTCACCACCCGAGCTCGCTGGCGCTGATGCGCCGCTCGTTCCTCTCCGCCGAGGCGATACGCCCATCTGCCATGCGCAGCACCCGGTCGGCCATGGCCGCGATGGCCACGTTGTGGGTGATGACCGCCACCGTGGTTCCGAGCTCCCGGTTGACCCGGGCGATCGCCTCGAGAACCAGGATGCCGGTGGAGATGTCCAGCGCGCCGGTGGGCTCGTCGCACAGCAGCACCTCGGGCTGCTTGGCGATCGCCCGCGCGATGGCCACCCGCTGCTGCTCGCCGCCCGACAGCTGGGCCGGGAAGTGGTCCCGGCGGTCGCCGAGCTCTACCAGGTCCAGCGCTTTGGCTGGATCCATCGGGTCTTCCGAGATGTCGGTCACCAGGGCCACGTTCTCCACCGCCGTCAGGCTGGGAATCAGGTTGTAGAACTGGAAGACGAATCCAACGTGCTCGCGTCGGTAGCGGGTGAGCTCGCTCTCGTCGGCCGCGGTCAGCTCGTGATCGCGATACCAGACCGTGCCGGAGGTGGGCACGTCGAGGCCGCCGAGGATGTTGAGCAGTGTCGACTTGCCGCTGCCCGAGGGACCCAGGAGAACGATCAGCTCGGAGGGCATGAGCTCGAGGTCGACCCCGCGCAGCGCGTGCACCTCCACCTCGCCCATGCGGTAGACCTTGGTGACCTCGCGGGCGGAAAATGCCACGCCGCTCGGCTGCAGTGTCATCCCTGCTCCTCCCAGAGGGTGTGCTCGACGAGGCCGTACGCCCGGAGCTCAGAGGCCAACCGCAGCGCCAGGTCGCTCGGCCCCTCTCCTCCAGCCCTTCCGTGACGGCGCACGTGTACCGCGAGGTCGGTTTCCAGGCCGTGGCGGCGATACAGCGTGAGGGTCGAGGCCTCCTCGCCGCCTTCCCGGATCGACGCGCTGATGAGCTCGGCAAGCGACTCGATCGGCTCGCCTGACGACCGCAAGTGGATGATCTCGAGCTGAATCATCTTCCTTCTCCGAAGGAGCCGGCGACGAGAATGCGTTTCACGCGAAAGCCTCCTGGCGGCGAAGCCCGGCCGATCGCCGCACACGGGCAAGAAGCGAGTCGAGGGTTGGAGTCTCGAGCCTGGCCTTAGCCTTGAGGCCGGCGAACTCCTCGGCCATCTCGAGCAGCTCAGGGCCGATCCCGGGCGCGTGCAGCCCTACGCGAACCTCGGCGCTGCGCGAGCGGAACAGCTTCCCGAACACCTTGGGCTCGAGCCAGCGCGGCAGCCAGTAGAAGAGGTTGAATACCGGCGGCTGGCGCCTCTTGTAGCCGACCTTGCGCAGGACGTTGCCCGCCTCTCGGCAGGCAAGGCAGTACCGATGGATGAGCTCCGGGTCTTCGGCCACCGCGCGCAGGTCACCGTCCTTCTCGAAGACGGCGCCCGTCGTCGGTGCCATGAACGCGAAGTGGTACTTGAGCCATCCGTCCATGTTCCGCTCTACGCCGACCTTGATGCCGGCGTTTGCGAAGAGCGCTGCGATCTCCTTCGTTCGGGCTCGGTTCGCGCCGTCCAGCTCGCCGAGGTAGAGCTCGCCATGGGGGCCTCCAGGCTTCTCCCGGTCCATGAAGACCAGCTCGCCGTCGCTCCAGCCGCCGCCGGCGATGGGAAAGCCGAGCAGCACTGTTTCAGCGGGTACGTGGTCGAGGTAGCGGTGAAAGCCCGAGACGTCGTTACCAAGGAAGAGGATGTTCTTCAGGTGCTCGTTCCGAGCCAGGGTCGGGCAGACGGCCAAGCGGCTGGCCTTCTGCATGGCCACGACGATCAGGTCATAGCGGTCGTCGGATTCCAGTTGCTCCACCAGGTCGACCCGCGCGGAATGGCGCTCTCCGGTGAGCCCGTCGACGATCTCGATGCCGTCTTCCGCGAGCGACCGGTAGGTCTCGTTCCTGGCGAGAAGAGTCACGTCCGTAGCGGTTCTCGCCAGGCGCAGAGCGAGCCATCGGCCGATCGGTCCCGCGCCGTAGATCAGAGTCTTCATGGGTGCCTCCTAGGCGGAGAAGCGCCGCTCTGTGGGATCTGCTTTGTGGGCCTGGTGTGCAACTCCGGAGCTCATGAACCGGCGCACCAGCGAGTCGCGCAATCGAACGGGCAGACGCGCCAGCCTGGACGCCTTCTTGGGGCCGGGCCCGACGAGGTATCTCACCCTCGGCTTCTTGGAGGTCAGAGCGTGGAGAACCTCGTCGGCGACGCGGGAAGCGGGCAGCATGCCTCGAGGCTGCTCACCCAGCCTCTTTCCGATCTCGATCAGCGGCGCATACAGGTCCATGAGCTCTTTCGGTGCCGCTTCGAAGATCGCCTTCTTCTGCGCTCTACCCTTCTCCCACAGCGCGCTTTCGATGGCGCCGGGATCGACGATCGTCACCTCGACCCCAAACGGCTCGAGCTCGAGACGCAGTGAATCGGTGATCGCCTCCACCGCGAACTTCGATGCGGCGTAACTGCTTGCACCGGGCATGGCGAGGATGCCCGCGAGCGAACCGATGTTGACCACGCGGCCGCGGGCCTTCCGCAGCAGCGGCAGAAACGCCTTGGTAGCGGCAAGGAGGCCGATGACGTTCACCTCGAAGAGCTCGCGAGTCTTGGTGATCGGCACCAGCTCGAGCGGTCCACCGAGGCCCACACCGGCGTTGTTCACCAGCCCGTGGAGCTGTCCCTGGGTCTGTGCCGCGACCGTCTCGACCGCCCGCCCGATCGCGGACTCGTCGGTGACGTCGAGAAGCACCGGTGTAAGGCCATGTCGGGCCTCCCGGCCAAGCGCCAGGCCATCGGCCTCCTTGCGCACGCCGGCGAAGACCCGAAAACCGTTGGCGTCGAGAGCGAGAGCGATCGTCTTGCCGATCCCCGTGGAGGCTCCGGTGACTGCTACGGCTGGCTGGGCTTCGTTGGTCATCTCGATCTCCCGTTGGTTCCTCGTCGTCTGGCGGGAATGCAGAGCTAGGGTCGTGCCAAACCGATAAGTGTTTTTTCTTCAATAACTTAAGAGACTCACCTACAGCCCAGTTGTCGTTTTTGGTATTAGGAGTTGCGATATGTGACAATTAGGCTCATAATCGCCACATACGACAATCAGGGAGCCTCCCTTGATCGACGAGAACGAGTTCTTCCGCGGCGCCACGCTCAGAATCTGCGGCAATCTGGCGATCGAGGACGCCATGCGCGCTTGTACGCGCTACGTCGGCGAGCTCATTCCCGTGGACCGCATGTTCCTGCAGGTCTTCGAGCCGGATCTCGCCGCCATGCGGACCCTGGCCACGGCCACCGTTGAGGCCGGCGAAGAGGTCGATCTGCTGACTCCGCTCGCCGACGACTCGCGGGAGCAGATCCGGCGTGTCCGGGAGGAGCAGGCGGAGGAGACCGTGGTGATCGACTCCGAAGACAGGAACCCGGTGGCCCGCGAGATGCTGCGCTTCCACGGCATCCCGGGCTCGTCGATCCTGAGGATGCGGCTGGCCACCGATGACGGACGGATCGGCGCCGTGGTGCTCACCGCTGAGGGTGCAGACCGCTACGTTGCCGACCACGCGCGGCTGCTCGGCCTTCTCGAGGAGCCGTTCACCATCGCCCTGGCCAACGTCCTCGTACACCGCGAGGTGGTGCGCCTACGGGACCGGCTGGCCGAGGACTACCGGCACCTGCAGCAGGAGCTGCTGCGGTTGACAGGCGACGCCATCGTCGGTGCCGACTTCGGTCTTCGAGAAGTGATGCACCAGGTTCGCCACGTCGCGCCCACCGAAAGCCCGGTGCTGCTGACCGGCGAGACCGGGGTCGGCAAGGACGTCGTCGCCAACGCGATCCATCTCGGCTCGCCGCGCCGTGACGGGCCCTTCATTCCGGTCAACTGCGGTGCGATCCCCGACACGCTTCTGGACAGCGAGCTGTTCGGGCACGAGAAGGGCGCCTTCACCGGCGCGCTGTCCCGCAAACGTGGCCGCTTCGAGCGTGCCCACAGGGGCACGATCCTCCTCGACGAGATCAGCGAGATGCCGCTGCCGGCGCAGGTGCGGTTACTGCGCGTGCTGCAGCACCGGGAGATCGAGCGGGTCGGCGGGACGAGCCGGATCGCCGTCGACATCCGCATCATCGCCGCCACCAACAAGGATCTGGCGGCGATGGTGCAGGCCGGCCGGTTCCGCGAAGATCTCTGGTTCCGGATCAACGTATTCCCGATCGAGGTGCCGCCGCTACGCGACCGCAAGGGCGACCTGCCCGCCCTGCTGCAGCACTTCATAGAGCGCAAAGCCAGCGAGCTCAAGATCGGCGAGACTCCACAGCTGGCACCCGGCGCCATCGACCGGCTCATGGCCTACGACTGGCCGGGCAACGTGCGGGAGCTCGAGAACCTGGTGGAGCGGGCGATGATCGTGAGACACCGTGGGGAGCCACTCCACT
>JAHEKO010000690.1 GCA_024638355.1 Acidobacteriota bacterium | reverse complement strand
CGCTACGGCTACGGGCCCGTGGAGGAGGTGAGCGGCGACGCTTTGCGCGAGCTCGAGCCGACTCTGGCTCCCGAGCTCGCCTTCGGCGCCCGGATCGACTCGGAGCGGGTCGTCAGACCGGAGTCGCTGAGCGCGGCGATGGCCCGGGTGCTGAAGCGCAACGGCGCCGAGCTGCGCGAGGGAGTCCGGGTGAGCTCGCTCGAGACGGCCGCCGGCGGAATCGGCCGCGCCCGTGTCGACGGCGGTGAGTCGATCGAGGCCGACGCCTTCCTGATCGCGACCGGCGCCGAGAGCGCGACTCTCTCGCGTGCGGCGGGGGCGCCGTTGCCGCTCCAGGCGGGCAAGGGCTACAGCGTGACCGTGACGGCCCCGGACGTCCGGCCCCGCCGGCCGCTCTATCTGGGCGACGCGATGGTCGGAGTTACGCCCTTCGAGGGCGCGGTCCGGATCGCCGGCACCATGGAGCTCTCGGGGATCAACCTGGAGCTCGACCGCCGCCGGGTGAAGGCGCTGGAGAGGGCCGCGGAGCGCGAGGTTCCAGGTGTGCTGAACGGCGGCGAGCGGCGGAGCTGGGTCGGCATGCGGCCGCTCACGCCGGACGGCCTGCCGGTGCTCGGCCGCCTGCCCGGGAGGGGCGAGGTCTACGTCGCCACCGGCCATCAGATGCTGGGCCTCACGCTGGCGCCCAGCACCGGCAAGGCTATGGCCGAGCTCATTCTCGAAGGTGAGAGCGAAGCCGACCTGGGGCCGTTCGCGCCCGAGCGCTTCCTGCGCTGAAGCTTCAGTTGTCGGGCGATAGGCCGGGGCCTTGCGGCGCATCACCAGGCAACGTGTCGACTCCATCCGGGGCCGTCTCGCCGGTGCATCCGGGGCGCTCGAGGCGGCGTATCAACTTTCGACGACATTGGCCGTTTCGGTTGCTCGAAACCCGGCCAATTGCTACGATTTCAGCGGTCTCCGGTCGCCACTCCGGCACTCTTCCCACCCGGGTCGGAGCCTTTTCGAGAGGATCGGTCATGAACGTGAAACTCACCGAAGAGCACCGCCTGCTCCAGGATATGGTCCGCCAGTTCGCTGCCGACGTGGTGGCGCCGCGGGCGACGGAGATCGACCGCACCGGTCTATTTCCGCGGGACTACTACGACCAGGCGGGGGAGCTGGGCCTGGCCGGCGTGTGCGTTGCCGAGGAGTACGGCGGCGCCGCGATGGACACCATCGCTTACTGCGTGGTGATCGAAGAGATCAGCAAGGTCTGCGCGACCAGTGGCGTGATCCTGTCGGTCAACAACTCGCTGGTCTGCGACCCGCTGGTCAAGTACGGCAACGAAGAGCAGAAGCGCGAGTTCTTGACGCCGCTGGCGAGCGGCAAGAAGCTGGGCTGTTTCGCACTGACCGAGCCCGGGGCGGGCAGCGACGCGGGCAGCCTCCTGACCACCGCGCGCCGCGACGGCGACGACTACGTCCTCAACGGCAACAAGGTCTTCATCACCAACGGCACCGACGCCGACATCGCGATCGTCTTCGCCAAGACCGATCCCGACGCCGGTAATCGGGGCATCAGCGCTTTCATCGTCGACACCGACATGGCCGGGTTCAGCCGCGGCGAGCACGAGTACAAGCTCGGCGTCAACGCCTCGGGGACCACCGAGCTGGCTTTCGAGGACATGAGAGTGCCGGCGAGCCGACTCCTGGGCGCGGAGGGCGAGGGGTTCAAGGTGGCGATGACCACCCTCGACGGCGGCCGGATCGGGATCGCCGCCCAGGCCGTGGGCATCGCCCAGGGCTCGTTCGACGAAGCGCTCAAGTACTCGAAGGAGCGAGAGCAGTTCAATCGGCCGATCTCGAGCTTCCAGGCGATTCAGTTCTATCTGGCCGACATGGCGACCGAGCTCGACGCCGCTCGCTTCATGACCTGGAAAGCGGCCTGGACCAAGGACAGCGGCAAGCGCTACTCCCTCGAGGCGGCGCAGGCCAAGCTGTACACCTCGGAAATGGCACAGCGCGTGACCAGCAAGGCGCTCCAGATCCACGGCG
>JAHEKO010000168.1 GCA_024638355.1 Acidobacteriota bacterium | reverse complement strand
ATGCTTGCGCCGACGGCCGAGGCCGGACGCGAGGAGCGCAGGCAGCGCAAGCAGGAGCGCAAGCACGGCCGGGAGCTGGTCAAGGCCCTCGTCTACTTCGACATCAAGCCTCGACTCCTCGACGACAGTCGCCTGGACGACATGCGGGCGACTCGTTTTCGCCACTTCAAGAGGCTGCCGGTACGCGCGGTCACGGTCCAGCGCCGCAAGCTCGAGCGCATCCGCAAGATGCCGTTCGTGCGCATGGTCATGGAAGACCGGCCGATCCAGATGCTGTCGATCGTCTCGCGAGAGGCCGCGAACGAGCCCTACTACGGAACGGTCAACGACGCCTACTCCGGAGCCGGGGTCGGCGTAGCCGTGATCGACTCCGGGGTCGCGGCCCACGACGACCTTCCGGTCTTCAAGCAGTACAGCTTCCTCAACGGCAGCTACCCGCTGCCCGTCGTTTTCGACGGCGCGATCGTGCCGTGGGACGCGACGGACGAGGCACCCACCGACCCGTGGGGCCACGGCACCCACGTGGCGGGCATCATCGTCGGTAACGGCGACGGCTCGGGCGGCGACTACAGGGGCATCGCTCCCGACGCCAACCTCATCTCGCTGCGCGTTCTCGACGGCAACGGCCAGGGCAACGCCTCCGATCTGGTGGCGGCGCTCGACTGGGTGCTCGAATACAAGGACGTCTTCGGCATCGACGTCGTCAACATGTCGCTCGGCATGAGCCCCCAGGGGCATGCCGCCGCCGACCCGCTGGTCCAGGCGGCCGAGGCGGTCTGGGACGCCGGCGTGGTCGTCCTCGCGGCCGCCGGCAATCTGGGCTGGAACGGCAACTTCACCATCCACAGTCCCGGCAACTCGCGCAAGCTGATCACGGTCGGCTCGCTCACCGACGCCGGCACCGGCACCCTCTTCACCGACGACTACGTGTCGACGTTCTCGTCGCGAGGACCGAGCAGCTACGACCTCTTCCTCAAGCCCGACCTGGTCGCCCCCGGCAACAAGATCGTCGCCGCCATCCCGGACTCGGCGGGGCTGCGCACGATTCTCGCGTCGCGCGTCGAGTCTTGCTCGAGCGCGGGCTGCGACGACGACTACCTGCAGATGTCCGGCACCAGCATGGCGACCCCGATGGTCGCGGGCACGGTGGCGCGAATGCTCGAAAAGGATCCGGCGCTGACTCCGGACACGATCAAGGCCCGACTCATGCGGTCGGCGCGCAAGTTCTCGAACGACCCGGTCGCGACCGGCGCCGGCCTGCTCGACATCGACGCCGCGCTCGACGAAGCCGGCATCGTGACCGGCGCGCCGTCGCCGCAGTTCATCGCCAATCCGGACGGCTCGATGGAGCTCGAAGACACCGGCACGCTCTGGGGCGACGCCGCCTTCGACGCCGCATCCATCTTCTCCGGCGCGGCGCTCGCCACCGCCGACGACAACAGCACGCTCGCTTCCGACGCCTTCATCTGGTCGGACGGCTTCGTCTGGTCCGACGCCTTCATCTGGTCGGACGGCTTCATCTGGTCCGACGGTTTCATCTGGTCCGACGAGGAGGTCGGTGCCGCCTCGTTCCTACAACCCAATCCCGACGGCACCTTCCACCTGTTGGACGACTAGAGGCATGCGAATCCACAAAGAGAGCGACATGGGATTCACCACAGCGATGACCAACAGCCACCTCATCCGCGGCATGGGCGCCCTGAACCGGGTCTTGGTGATGTCGGCGGCCCTCGGCCTGCTGACCGTGGCTACCGTGATGGCCGAATCGGCGACCGATGCCGAGCACCTCTCATGGGACGACGGACTCTCCCAGACCACGGTCTTTTCCATCCACGAAGACCAGCAGGGCTCGGTCTGGTTCGCCACCGAGGACGGCCTCAACCGCTTCGACGGCCAGACCTTCAGCATCTATCGGAATCACCCCGCGATCTCCAACTCCCTGCCCGCCAACCTGGTGCGCGGGGTCGACGCGGCACCCGACGGACGCATCTGGGTGGCCACCGAGGGCGGCGGCGTGGCGGTCTGGGATCCGGCCACCAACGGCTTCACGCGCTATTCGAGCGACTCCCTCGTGGCGACGGCCGGACTGTCGAGCGACTACAACCGCGCGATTCTCGCCGACCGGCTCGGCTCGGTGTGGATCGCGACCCGCGCCACCGGCCTCGACCGACTCGATCCGGCCTCGGGCGAAGCGACCAACTACCGTCATCACGCCAAGATGCCCTCGAGCCTGTCCGACGACAAGGTCTACGCACTGCTCGAGAGCCGTGACGGCAGCCTCTACGCCGGCACCAACCGCGGCCTCGACCGGTACGACGCCCAGACCAACAGCTTCGAGCACATCCACCTCGGCATCTCGGCCAAGAAGACGCGCGTGCGAGCCCTCTACGAGGATTCGAGCGGCGTGCTGTGGATCGGCACCAGTGGCTTCGGGCTGTTCAGCTTCGACCCGCTCACCGGCGAGGTCGACCACTTCGTGCACCAGCTCGACAACGAGACGAGCCTCGGTGACGACTACGTCCAGACGATTCTCGAAGACAACTACGGTCAGCTCTGGATCGGCACCTCGAACGGCCTCGACCTGCTCGATCGCGACGCCGGACAGTTCGAGCGCTACACCGACGTCGACATCCACGGCACCGGCGGCAGTGGCTCGGTCACCTCGCTCTACCTCGACGAGGCCGGCTCGCTCTGGGTCGGCACCGAGCTCGGCGGCCTGATCCGCTGGCAGGGCGAGCGAGCCATCTTCGACGACACCGGTCAGGCCACCGCCCACATCGTCACCTCGTTCAGCGAGAACGACAAGGGAGAGCTGCTCTACGGCACCGTCGGCGAGGGCCTGGTCCAGGTCAGCAAGCGCGGCAAGGTGAGCCACTTCAAGCCCGAGTCGGGCGGCGGCACCGGCTCGATCAGCGACGACCGCGTCATGTCCCTCTACCGCGACAGCCGCGGCCGCGTGTGGGTCGGCACGATGCGCGGCGGGCTCAACGAGTTCTATCCCAAGAGCCGCACGTTCCGGACGTTCCGCCACGATCCCCTCGATTCCACCAGCCTGAGCGCCGACGGCGTCATGACCGTCCACGAAGACGCGTTCGGACTCCTGTGGGTCGGAACCTTCGGCGGCGGGCTGAACGCCTTCGATCCCGGCAGCGGGAAGTTCGTGGCCTTCCGCCACGATCCGAATGATCCGGCGAGCCTCTCCAACGATCGCGTGACCGCGCTCCTCTCTACCAAGGCCGGTCCGCTCTGGATCGGCACCGACGGCGGCGGCCTGAACCTCTTCGATCCCGAGACCGGCACCGCCCGGCGCTTCCAGCACGATCCCGACAATCCCTCCAGCTTGCCGGTGGACACCATCTGCGCGCTGTTCGTCGACTCCCTCGGCACCCTGTGGGTCGGAACCCGCGGCGGCGGGCTGGCCCGGATGGTCGCGGGACCGACAGACAGCGCGGACCCGGAGTTCCTCACCTATACCGAGGCCGACGGTCTGCCCAACTCGGTCATCTACGCCATCCAGCCTGATGGCGCCGGCCGGCTCTGGCTGAGCACCAACCACGGTCTGTCTCTCTTCGACCCGGACACGCTCGCCTTCACCAACTACGACGTCACGGACGGCCTGCAGGCGAACGAGTTCAACTTCGGGGCCTCCTACCGCAGCTCGACCGGAACGCTCTACTTCGGCGGCATCAACGGCTACAACGCTTTTCTGCCCAACGCTCCGATCAAGACCGAGTTCGGAGCCATTCAGCTGGCCGACAGCTTCTAGCGGGGTTCGGCCATGTTCTCCATCCAGGTCAGAGCTGCCCTGCGAGCGGTGCTTCCCGCGATCACCCTCATCGTCCTGGTCGCGGGATGCTCGGGGCTGGCTGCGCCGGCAGGCTCCGCGGACGGCCCGGGCACCAGCAGCTTCGTCGTCCAGGCCGAGACCTCCTCTGCGGCGGCCGCGGCCGTGGACGGCGTCGGCGGACGCGTCACCCACCGCCTCGGGGTCATCCATGCCGTCGGGGCGGAGCTCTCGGCGGCGCAGGCCGAGGAGCTCGGTCGTCTGGGTGGCGTGCGCCTCTTCGCCAACTCGACGGTCGACACAGATTCGGACAGCGATTCCGACGACGACAGCGACTCCGACGACGACAGCGACTCCGATGACGACAGTGACTCCGACTCGGACAGCGACTCCGACTCCGACTCCGACTCCGAGAGCGATTACGACGACTATCGCGACGACACCACCTTCAAGAACACCGTCTATCCGAGCCTCATCGGCGCCGACGAGGTCCAGAGCGCGCAGCTTCTCGGCCGGGGCGTCACGGTGGCGATCGTCGACACCGGTCTGGCGACCCGGGGCACAGGACAAAGGTGGACCGAGAAGAACACGCTCGGCCAGCCCCGAATCCTCGTCGGCTACAACGCGATCACCGACGTCGTCGGCGGCTCCACCGACGATCTGCACGGTCACGGCACTCACGTCGCGAACGTCATTGCCAGCAGCCGCAAGTCGAAAGACACCCTGCCCAGGACCTACAACGGCATCGCCCCCGACGTCGACCTGGTGATCGTCAAGGCCTTCGACGACCTGGGACTGGGCACCTATCTCGACGTCATCCGCGGCATCGATTTCGTGATCGCCCACAAGGACGCCTACGGAATCCGCGTCCTCAATCTGTCGTTCGGCGCGACTCCGCGATCCCACTACTGGGACGATCCCCTCAACCAGGCGGTGATGGCGGCGTGGCGGGCCGGCATCGTGGTGGTGGCGTCGGCCGGCAACAGCGGGCCCGCGCCGATGACCGTCGGCGCCCCGGGCAACGTGCCTTATGTGATCACCGTCGGCGCGGTCTCGGATGCCGTGACGCAAGACGACGATAGCGACGACTTCCTGACCTCCTTCTCCGGGGCGGGGCCGACCAGCGAAGGGTTCGTCAAGCCCGAGCTCGTCGCGCCGGGAGGTCACATGCTGGCCCAGATCGATCCCTCGAGCCACCTGGCCCGCATGTACGGCAGCTGGCTGACGGACGACGACTACTTCTACATGTCCGGTACCTCTCAGGCGGCGGCGGCCGTCTCCGGGGCGGCAGCGCTGCTGCTCGAGGCGGACCCGACCCTGACTCCCGACGAGGTCAAGTGCCGGCTCATGGCGACCGCCCGACCGGCGGTCGACGACTCCGGCGAGCTCGCCTACAGCGTGTTCCAGCAGGGCGCGGGCCTGATTCGAGTCGACGACGCCCTCGCCAGCACGGCTTCGGCCTGCGCCAATCGAGGTCTCGACGTCGATCTCGACCTGGCCGGCCGGCAGCACTACGCCGGGCGCGCCGACCGAGATACGGGCGGCAACTACTTCCTGCGGGGGCTCAGCGGCTACGAGTGGGACCGGAGCTACAGCTGGGACGGATTCGCCTGGAGCGACGGCTTCATCTGGAACGACGCCTTCATCTGGAGCGACGCCTTCATCTGGAGCGACGGCTTCGTCTGGAACGACGCCTTCATCTGGAGCGACAGCTTCATCTGGAGCGACAATTTCATGACGCCGATGTCGGCGGGCGACTGGGTCGAACAGCAGTAGGCGTGAACCTCATTTCGGCTCCGCCGCTGCAGATGCGATACTCGAGCATGGTCTCTGCGCGCAAGCGTGACCCCACCAGCTGGTATCTCGAGGGCTATATCGACGTCGGCCGCAGCTCGTGGCGGACGATCATCCAGTCACTGCCGATCGTGATCGGCCGTTCCGACGAGGCCGATCTTCAGCTGCGCTCGCGCAAGGTCTCCCACCGGCACGCCGAGCTCTATCTCGACGACGGACTGCGCGTCCGCGACCTCGACAGCACCAACGGAACTTTCGTCAACGGCCGCCGGGTGCGCACGCGCCGCCGGCTGTCGGCTGGAGACGTGATTCGATTCGGCGACATCCAGCTCAGGCTGGCCTCGTACGCCGCGCCGCTGTCGACCGGGACCAAGACGCTGAGCACCGACGAGCTGACCGAGTTCATCGGCGAGCAGAGCGAGGATTTCCTGACCCTGCTCGAGACCCGCGCCATCCAGCCGCTCTTCCAGCCGGTCTTCGATACCCGGACGCTGGCGATCGGCGGCTACGAGCTCCTCTGCCGCGGCAAGCTGGAGGGCTTCGAGACCTCGCCCACCGAGCTGTTCTTCATCGCCGAGCGCCTCGGCCGGCAGGTCGAGCTCAGCCGCCTGTGTCGCGAGATCGGATTCGCGGCGGCCGAGCCGCTGATCGGCGACGCGCTCCTCTTCGTCAATAGCCATCCGAGCGAGATCGCGGACTCCGACGGCTTTCTCGAGTCGCTGTCGCGGCTACGGGCGCGCGCGCCGGGCCTCCGGCTGGTGGCCGAGATCCACGAAGCGGCGATGACCGACCTCACCAGGATGAACGACATCCGGAGCGCTCTTCGCGAGCTCGACATCGGCCTCGCCTTCGACGACTTCGGCACCGGGCAGTCGCGGCTTCAGGCGCTCGCCGACGTTGCGCCCGACTACGTCAAGTTCGACATCTCGTTCGTCCGTCACCTCCACCTGGCCACGGAGCGGCGGCGGATGCTGGTTCGACGCCTGGTGAGCATGTGTCGATCGATGGAGATCGTGCCGATCGCCGAGGGCATCGAAACCGCGGACGAGCTCGAGGCGTGCGTCGACAGCGGCTTCGACCGTGCGCAGGGACACCTGGTCGCCGAGGCCTTGAGCGTCGAGAGGATCCCGGAGCTCAAAACCCGCCTCGCCGACGGCGAGTTCCTCGTCGCCCTCGGCCATCAGCCCTCCTGAGTCACTCGCCGCCGGGTGACCGGCCGAGCAAGAAACGGGTTGCGGCTCGGCCTGTTTCGTTCGAGACTTCCTCGTGATCCGACGTAGCCGCCGAGGAGCGGCGTGAGCGATCGCGCCTGGTGGATCGCGCTCGCCTTCGCCGCGATCTACCTGATCTGGGGCTCGACCTACCTGGCGATCCGCTTCGCCGTCGAGACCCTGCCGCCTTTCCTGATGGCGGGCGTGCGGTTCGCGATCGCCGGCGGGCTGCTCTACGCCTGGGCTCGCGGGCGCGGCGCCTCGCGCCCGGTTGCCGCGCACTGGCGTGGGACGACGATTCTCGGCGGCCTTCTGCTGCTCGGCGGCAACGGCCTCGTCTCCTGGGCCGAGCTGCGGGTTCCCTCCGGGCCGGCGGCGCTGTTGATCTCGACCGTTCCACTCTTCGTGGTCCTGCTCGAGTGGCTCGGACCGCGCGCGATCCGGGTCGGCCCGCCTTCGAAGCTGGTGGCCCTCGGCGTCGTCGCCGGGCTCGCCGGCATCGGGCTCTTGATCGGGCCCGGCCAGCTGCTCGGCGAGCGCATCGATCCGATCGGCTCCGCCGCGCTCATCTTGGCGGCCCTGTCGTGGTCGTTCGGCTCGGCGATCTCCCGCCGCCTCGCCCTGCCGCCGTCGGCGATCCTCGGCACCGCGATGCAGATGCTGACCGGCGGCGCTCTCCTCCTCGCCGTGGGGCTCTTGCTGGGGGAGCTCCGGCGCCTGGATCCCGCCGCGATCTCGCGCCAATCGCTCCTCGCGCTCGCCTATCTGATCGTCTTCGGCTCCCTGCTCGCCTTCACCGCCTACATCTATCTGCTGCACGAGGTCGCGATCACCAAGGTCTCGACGTACGCCTACGTCAATCCGGTGGTCGCCCTCTTCCTGGGCTGGGCGCTGGCGAACGAAGAGCTCAGCCTGCGCACGCTGGTCGCCTCGGCAATCATCCTGGCCGCGGTGATCCTCATCACCAGCCGGAGGC
>JAHEKO010000689.1 GCA_024638355.1 Acidobacteriota bacterium | reverse complement strand
ACCTGCTGCTGGGAATGAACGCCCATATCAACCTGGACCTGGGCATCGCGGCGGCTCGGATCGCGCCCGGCGCCGAGATCGACGACCTGAAAGGAGACTTCGACCGCATCAACGGGGTCCTCGCGAGGCTTGTGGGCGGGGTGAAGGAAGAGCTGTCGACGGTCTGGCCGGCGCTGCGCTGGCTCGACCGGCTCGCCGGCGCGAGCGAGGACGTCATCATCAACTTCAGCATGACCAGAGCGCGCGATCGCGCCTGGGAATGTGCCCTGCGCCTCGCGCCGCTCTCCGCGGAGGCCCAGTCGAGGGAGATCGCCGCTCTCGACGAGCGGGTCGCGGCGTTCGGGCGGCTGATTCGGAAGCCGCTGCCGGTAGCGCGGCTGGTGACCTTTGCCATCCGGCTGCGCGAGCGGGGCAGCGTGCCCGAGATCATCGACCTCCTCGAGTAGCCCTCTCGGCGCCCGGTCCGCCCCTCAGAGCGGTGGGCCTCTACCTTTTAAGGTGGTGAAGAGAGCGGGACCTGTTGCTACGCTGCGGGCTGGCGATCGGGCCGAACGGGATCGTTGTGGGGTAGAGGACTATGCGTACGGGTAGTGAACTGGAGATTCGTGAGGGAGCGGCCGGAGCCTATTCGGACGTCCTGACTGCGGAAGCTCTCGAGGCTCTCGAGGCGCTGGCGCCGCTCGATGTGGACCGCCTCGGGCTGATGGCGTCGCGGATGGACCGCCGTCGCTCGCGCTTCGACGAGCGCCGCCGGATCGGATTCCTCGACCCCGAGTCCAAGATTCCGCGCACCGATCTGACCGTCGCTCAGGCGCGCGCCGGCGACTTCGACGGCGGCGAGATCCCGGCCGATCTCGAGCGGCAGTGGATCCAGGGCACGGGGCCGGGCGCCAAGCCGCGCGCCGGGCTCGAGAGCAGCATCCGCAACGTCGCCTACGCGCTCCTCTCCGGCGCCGACGGCTGGATGTTCGACGGCGAGGACGCGCTCGGGCAGCTCGGCACGATGTCGCTCGACAACCAGCGCAACCTGAAGCTGGCCATCGCGCGTGACGAGCGGTTTCTCGGCGTCGCCGAGGGGGTGGCCGCCCAGATGAACGAGTGGGCGCGGGGCTTCCTGGGCCGCGAGATCATCGCCGACTGGCGCCGCCAGCTCGACTTCACCACCACGATCTACCGCGCCCGTGGTCTCCACCTCGACGACCGTCACGTCCGGCGCCGGGACGGCTCCGGCTTCTCCGCCTCGATCGTCGACGCCGCGCTCTACGTCGTCAACAATGCCGCGGCGCTCACCGCCGCCGGCCGCTCGGTGGTCCTCTATCTGCCCAAGATCCAGGTCGCCGCCGAGGCTGCGCTGTGGAACGACATCCTGACGGCGCTGGAGGCGCATCTGGACCTCCCGGTCGGCACGATCAAGGCCTACGTCCTGGTCGAGCAGGTCGAAGCGTCGTTTCAGCTCATGGAGATTCGCGCCGCCCTCGGTCGGCACTTCGTCGGCTACAACACCGGGCGCTGGGACTACATCAACAGCGTCAGCGACGCCATGGCGTGGGACCCGGAGTTCGTCAATCCGAACATCGACGCCATCGTGATGACCTACGGCTACATGCGGACCTACGAGGACCGCGTGCGGCGCGCCGTCAACACCCCCGACCGCAACGGCCGCCACGCGCTGTGGCAGGGCGGGATGGAGCCCAACATTCCGGTGGGCTCGACCGAGGGCGTGGCCTCGGGGATGGCACGGGCGGTGGCCGGCGCCGAGCGCGAGCAGCGCGAGGGCGCGAGCGGCAAGTGGGTGGCGCACTGGAAGATGGTCCATATCGTCCGGCCGGTATGGGAGAAGGTGGGCGAGGCCAACCAGCTGGGACGCGACTTTCCGCCGCTCACCTACACCGATGCCGATGCCGACGCCCTCTTCCTGCTCGAGTCCGCGCCGCGGACCGTGCGCGGCGCGCGCGACCTGCTGAGCGTCGGGCTCCAGTACGGCAACGCCTTCGGCCGCGGCTTCCAGGCGGCGGCGCTCAAGCCCGCCGACTTCTTCGGCGACGA
>JAHEKO010000688.1 GCA_024638355.1 Acidobacteriota bacterium | reverse complement strand
TCGTCGCCGAAGAAGTCGGCGGGCTTGAGCGCCGCCGCCTGGAAGCCGCGGCCGAAGGCGTTGCCGTACTGGAGCCCGACGCTCAGCAGGTCGCGCGCGCCGCGCACGGTCCGCGGCGCGGGCTCGAGCAGGAAGAGGGCGTCGGCATCGGCATCGGTGTAGGTCAGCGGCGGAAAGTCGCGTCCCAGCTGGTTGGCCTCGCCCACCTTCTCCCATACCGGACGGACGATATTGACCATCTTCCAGTGCGCCACCCACTTGCCGCTCGCGCCCTCGCGCTGCTCGCGCTCGGCGCCGGCCACCGCCCGTGCCATGCCCGAGGCCACGCCCTCGGCCGAGCCCACCGGAATGTTGGGCTCCATCCCGCCCTGCCACAGCGCGTGGCGGCCGTTGCGGTCGGGAGTGTTGACGGCGCGCCGCACGCGGTCCTCGTAGGTCCGCATGTAGCCGTAGGTCATCACGATGGCGTCGATGTTCGGATTGACGAACTCCGGATCCCACGCCATGGCGTCGCTGACGCTGTTGATGTAGTCCCAGCGCCCGGTGTTGTAGCCGACGAAGTGCCGACCGAGGGCGGCGCGAATCTCCATGAGCTGAAACGAGGCTTCGACCTGCTCGACCAGGACGTAGGCCTTGATCGTGCCGACCGGAAGGTCCAGATGCGCCTCCAGCGCCGTCAGGATGTCGTTCCACAGCGCGGCCTCGGCGGCGACCTGGATCTTGGGCAGATAGAGGACCACCGAGCGGCCGGCGGCGGTGAGCGGGGCGGCGTTGTTGACGACGTAGAGCGCGGCGTCGACGATCGAGGCGGAGAAGCCGGAGCCGTCCCGGCGCCGGACGTGACGGTCGTCGAGGTGGAGACCGCGGGCGCGGTAGATCGTGGTGGTGAAGTCGAGCTGGCGGCGCCAGTCGGCGATGATCTCGCGGCCCAGGAAGCCCCGCGCCCACTCGTTCATCTGGGCGGCCACCCCCTCGGCGACGCCGAGAAACCGCTCGTCACGCGCGATGGCCAGCTTCAGGTTGCGCTGGTTGTCGAGCGACATCGTGCCGAGCTGCCCGAGCGCGTCCTCGCCGTCGAACATCCAGCCGTCGGCGCCGGAGAGGAGCGCGTAGGCGACGTTGCGGATGCTGCTCTCGAGCCCGGCGCGCGGCTTGGCGCCCGGCCCCGTGCCCTGGATCCACTGCCGCTCGAGATCGGCCGGGATCTCGCCGCCGTCGAAGTCGCCGGCGCGCGCCTGAGCGACGGTCAGATCGGTGCGCGGAATCTTGGACTCGGGGTCGAGAAATCCGATCCGGCGGCGCTCGTCGAAGCGCGAGCGACGGCGGTCCATCCGCGACCCCATCAGCTCGAGGCGGTCCACATCGAGCGCCGCCAGCGCCTCGAGAGCCTCGAGAGCTTCCGCAGTCAGGACGTCCGCGTAGGCTTCGGCCGCTCCATCACGAATCTCCAGTTCACTACCCGTACGCATAGTCCTCTACCCCACAACGATCCCGTTCGGCCCGATCGCCAGCCCGCAGCGTAGCAACAGGTCCCGCTCTCTTCACCACCTCAAAAGGTAGAGGCCCACCGCTCTGGGGGGCGGACCGGGCCCCGAGAGGGCTACTCGAGGAGCTCGATGATCTCGGGCACGCTGCCCCGCTCGCGCAGCCGGATGACAAAGGTCACCAGCCGCGCTACCGGCAGCGGCTTCCGAATCAGCCGCCCGAACGCCGCGACCCGCTCGTCGAGAGCGGCGATCTCCCTCGACTGGGCCTTCGCGGAGAGCGGCGCGAGGCGCAGGGCACATTCCCAGGCGCGATCGCGCGCCCTGGTCATGCTGAAGTTGATGATGACGTCCTCGCTCGCGCCGGCGAGCCGGTCGAGCCAGCGCAGGGCCGGCCAGACCGTCGACAGCTCTTCCTTTACCCCGCCCACCAGCCTCGCCAGGACCCCGTTGATGCGGTCGAAGTCTCCTTTCAGGTCGTCGATCTCGGCGCCGGGCGCGATCCGAGCCGCCGCGATGCCCAGGTCCAGGTTGATATGGGCGTTCATTCCCAGCAGCAGGT
>JAHEKO010000167.1:2846-7795 GCA_024638355.1 Acidobacteriota bacterium | reverse complement strand
CGGTACCAGTCGTTGACGGCGCGGAAGAGGCGCTCGGCGACCTCCGGCTCCTCGTCGACCAGGTTGCGCGTCTCGCCCGGATCGTCGGCCAGATTGAAGAGGGCGAAGGGTTGTCCGACCTCGCCGGCGATCCACCGCTGGGCGCCTCCCTCGCGGGCGTAGACGAATTTGTAGTCCCCTTCCCTGACGATCCGCTGCCAGAGATCCTTGCGGCCGTAGCCCGCCTCCGAAAAGGCCTGGTTCGGCTCGCCCTCGGCGAGCGGCTCGCCGAAGAGCCGCGGCACCAGCGAGCGCCCCTGCATCCACTCGCCGTCGTCGAGCTCGACGCCGGCGAACTCGAGGAGCGTCGGCGTCAGATGGATCAGCATCACCGGCTCGCCGTCGGAACGGGGCTCGAGAACACCCGGGTAGTGGAAGATCAGCGGCACGTGCAGGCAGGTCTGGAAGCCGAAGCGGCCGTGATCGAAATAGTAGTAGTGCTCGCCGAGCGACTCGCCGTGATCGGAGCTGAAAACGGTGAGCGTCTGCTCGAGCATGCCGCGACCGCGCAGGGTATCGAGGAGCTCGCCGAGCAAGGCGTCGTTGTAGGCGATCTCGGCATCGTAGCGGGCGACGTAGAAGGCCAGGTCGTCGCGATCGTCGAGGACCTGCGAGCGGCCGAGCCGCACCATGTCGATCTTCTTCTTGCTGAGGTCGATCGGTATCCGCTCGGTGGAATCGAAGTGCTCGTCGTCCTGGAAGCGATCCGCCCACTCCCCGGGCGGAGTGTAGGGGAAGTGCGGGTCGAGGTAGTGGACCCAGAGGAAGTACGGCTTGTCGCCCTCGAAGCTGTCGAGCAGCCCGCGGACCAGCTCGTTGACCACCCCGGCGCCGTTGGGATCGGCGCCGTCTTCGCGCGGCGGCTGCTGCCACGACTCGATGTAGCTGTCGAACCCCTGGTCGAAGTTGAAGTCGCTCGCCACCGCGCCGTTGGCCACCACCGCGTGCGTCTGGTAGCCGCGCGCCTTGAGCGCTTCGGCCAGCATCAGGAACTTCTGCGGCAGCGGAATGCCGATCTTGCGCACGATGCCGTTGTTCTTGGGGAAGGTCGCGGTGAAGATCGAGGCGAACGAGGGTCCCGTCTTGGGCCACTGCACCGACGCCCGCTCGAACAGCACGCCCTCGGCCGCCAGCCGATCCAGCACCGGCGAGGTCGGCCGCTCGTACCCGTAGGTCGACAGGTGGTCGGCGCGCAGCGTATCCATGGTGATCAGGAGGATGTTCGAGCGCTCGGGCAGGCTGCGGCCGCAGCCTGCCAGGGCGAGCGCGAGCCCCGCCAGAAGAAGGAGCGCGAAGCTTCGGGCGAGGGCTCGATAGGCGAAGAGAGACACGGTGATCGTTCCGAAATTCAGCGGTTTAATCCTGAGGCTTGGCTGCCGGAGGACCCGGCTCGAGACCCGCGCAGCATATCAAGGAGCGAGCACGACTTCCCGCCAGTCGCCCTGGCTGAGCTCGCGGGCGGCGAACTGGTAGACGACCACTCGAGTGCCGGTCAGCCGGTCGCGCGCGCCGCCGAGATCGCGTGCCAGCGCTTCGCGTGAGGCGTGCGCGCCGCCGGCGTTGACGGCGATCCGATCGAGCGGGCGGCGCAGATGAAAGGAAAGCCGCTCGGCGAGCCCCGCCGCGGCGCCCCATCCGAGCCGCGGGTCGGAGAAGACGTTGGTGAAGCTGTCTCCCAGCAGCAGCACCGGGGCCTGGCGCACCGGACGCCAGGAGGCGCCGGCGGCATCGAGGACGGTCCGCACCCTGACGCGCTCGGGTGCCACCAGCTCCCGCCCCTCCGGCAGCCGGAGCATCGCGGTCAGGTCGCCGTCGGCCTGGACGGCCGCGACCCGCTCCAGGTAGCGGGGCGCTTCGGGACCGAGGTCGTGGGCGTCCACGAGCCGCGCCGCGAGCGCCTCGGCGACCTTCTCCATGGCCGCCGGAGTCCAATGGGTGTCGGTTCTCAGGTAGGCGGTCGCTCCGTCCTCCCGCGCCACCCCCAGCAGGATCGGTGTCGGATCGAAGAGAGACAGACCGGCCTCGCGCAAGCGGTCGACGAACTCTCCATACGACGCGTTGCGCAGGACCGCTTCCGGTGGCGCCGGGGACCGTAGCGCGAAGCGCTCGGGGTGCACCGTCGGCTTCACCGGCGTCGGCATCACGATCAGGTCGATGCCGCGGGCGCCGAGCTCTCGCTCCAGGTCGATCAGGACCGGCAGCGGGTCGGGCCGCGGCGGCGCCTCCCAGGCGTCGCCGCCGCGCAGTCGCCGACCCTGGACGCGCGGCTCGAGGAAGCCGGGACCGACGACGTGGTCGATGTCGGCGCGGTAGAAGAGCCAGCCGTCGCGGCCGGCGTAGACCTGCTCGTTGCCGAGCCCGAGCCAGGCCAGCAGACGCCCCTGGACCCTCGGCAAGAGCCAGGCGCGCAAGAAGGAGCCGTCTTCCAGCCGGCTCTCGGCGTCGTCGATCGACCGTTGGAGGCGTCGATTCCCAGCCACGATACCGTCGTCGAGAGCCACCCGGCCCGCCTCGAGCAGGGCCGACGGGAGCCCGACGAGCGCCAGGGGCTCGGTCGCCTCGCCGGCGCGCAGCGCCCGCAAGCGCACCCACTCCTCGGCCAGCGGCACGGTGCCGATCGTCGCCAGAAAGACGAGCGTCAACGCCCAGGCCAGCGGCCGGGCCAGCCGGGTGGCGCCGATCTCTCGCTGGGCCTGTCGCGCGCGGAAGGTGACGTTGGCGTCGGTCATCGATCAGAAGATGAAGTAGATGAAGGGATTGAAGGCCTGGGTGTTGAGCGCCACCAGCGACAGCCAGAGCGCGAGCACGATGAGCGCGACCTTGCCGGGCCCGAGCTCGCGGGTCCAGTCCCAGGTCTGCGGCGCGGCGAAGGCGATCAGAGCCGCGAGCCCCACGGTGGCGACGTAGTAGGGCTGGTAGACGAGGCCGGTCAACAGCGCCGCCTGGGGCTCCGGCCCGACCGCGCCCACCATGGCTCCGAGATAGCGGAGCGCGCTGGGCAGATCGGCGGAGCGGAAGAAGACCCAGGAGACGCCGACCAACAGAAAAGTGAGAGCGATCCTGGCGGCGCGCGGCAGCGATTGGTAGAGGCTCTCCTTGCCGCGCGCCCGCTCGGCGGCGAGGAGCGCGCCGTGCAGACCGCCCCAGGCGACGAACTTCCACGCCGCGCCGTGCCAGAGCCCGCCGAGCAGCATGACCAGCGCGAGGTTGACGTAGGTCCGCGTGCGGCCGCGGCGGTTGCCGCCGAGCGGCTTGTAGAGGTAGTCGCGCAGCCACGAGGACAGCGAGATGTGCCAGCGTCGCCAGAAGTCGGTAATCGATTCGGCTCGGTAGGGCGAGTCGAAGTTCTTGGCGAAGGTGAAGCCCAGCATCAGCCCGAGCCCGATGGCGATGTCCGAGTAGCCGCTGAAGTCGAAGTAGATCTGCATCGAGTAGGCGACCACGCCGTACCAGGCCTCGGCCGCGGCCACCGAGCCGGCCTCGAACAGGGTGTCGGCCACCTTGCCGCACGGGTTGGCGAGCAGCACCTTCTTGGTCAGCCCGAGGCTCACGAAGGCGACGCCGCGCGCGAACTTGCCGAGATCGTGGCGGCGCTCGCGCAGCTGATCGGCGATCTCCGAGAAGCGCACGATCGGCCCCGCGACCAGCTGCGGGAACATCGAGACGTAGCAGGCGAAGTCGACGAAGTTGCGCAGAGCGCGGGCATCGCCACGGTAGACGTCGATGGTGTAGCTCATCGACTGGAAGGTGTAGAAGCTGATGCCGAGCGGCAGCGCCACGCGGATCACCGAGTCGGCCGCGAGGCCGCCGAGCCCGAGCCACTCGACGAGGCCGTTGTAGCTGTCGACGCCGAAGTTGAAGTACTTGAAGAAGCCGAGGAGCGAGAGGTTGGTGACGACCGAGACGGCGACCGCCAGCTTCTGGGCCCGCGAGCGGGGCCCCGCCGCGGGCAGCCGCTCGAGAGGGCCGCCGCCCAGGCCGCCCGCGAGCGCCAGCCCGCAGAGGTAGTCGACCACCGTCGACGCCAGCATGATGAGCACGAACGCCGGATTCGCCCAACCGTAGAAGGCATAGCTCGACAGCGTGAGGCCGAGGTGGCGCGCCCGGCGCGGCAGGAGGTAGTAGACCGCGAGCGCCAGCGGCAGGAAGTAGTAGACGAAGAGGTGAGAGCTGAAGACCATGGAGCTACTCGAGCGAGTAGAAGAGCTCCGACCCGCCGGGTCCGAAGTCATCGGCGACGAAGACGCCTTCGAGCTGCGGATTGTCCCCGAAGCGCTCGAGGGTCAGCCGGCGTCGGGCGCCGGCGGCGAGCGCCGGCTCGGTCGTACCGTCGAGAATCGCCCATCGCGCCACGCGCAGCGGACCGACCGGCGGCTCGCCCGAGAGCACCGCCGAGACGTCCCACTCCTCCACTACCAGCGCTTCGCGGTAGGGACTGATCTCGTCGAGGCCCGGCACCCGCGAGCGCCGCTCGAGACGCGCGTCGACGACGACGCTCTCGACCACCGGCCGCGCGGCCCGCGCGGCGCGGTGGCGCAAGAAGCTCTCGCGAGCCTCGCCCGGCGACAGCAGGTGCCCGTAGATGGCGACGCCCTCGAGACGGGGCGCGCTGCCCGGAGCGGCGGTAAAGCCCTCGCCGAACACGAGCACCGGTCGCTTGCCGTGGAAGAAGTCGCCCGACAGGGGCCACTCGCCCACGATCGCGCCGTCGACGTAGGCCGCCAGCCGGCCGGGCGCATAGGTCAGCGCCAGATGGAAGGGCCGGTCCGGCTCGTAGGTGGCGATCTCGATCTTCTGCAGGGCGTCCGGGCCGCGAGCGCCGGTGCGGAGGGTGAAGTGGACGCGGCCCCGCCCGATGTCGAGCGCGAAGGCCGCCGTCCGCATCAGGGTGCCCGCTCCATCCGGCGTCA
>JAHEKO010000167.1:0-2746 GCA_024638355.1 Acidobacteriota bacterium | reverse complement strand
CCCGTCGAGCGACGACCTCGTAGCGCCCCGGCTCGGAGAAGCTGTGCGACGCCCGCGCGCCCCGTGCCCGGGCGCCGTCGCCGAGATCCCACTCCCACTCCTCGCCGTCGGGGGCGAGCCATTCGGCCGCGAACGGCGCTTCCCCCGAGCGGCGGCCGAGCTCGAGCGGCTCGAGGTAGGCGTCGGGGAAGCGATCGGTGGCCGGATGATGCGTCATGCGCACGGGGTCGGCGAGCGGCTCGAGCGTAGCCGGGTCGACCTCGCCGACGAAGATCTCGTAATCGGCGCGGAAGTGGTCGTGCTCGTCGCGCGAGGCGGCAAAGGCGAGGAGCGAACCGTCGCGCGACAGCATCGGGAAGTAGAGATAGCCGAGCTCCGGCGGCAGCCGGCGATCGCTCTTGTGCAGAATCGAGCCGACCCGCCCGCTCGCGAGCTCGATCCGGTTGATCGGTCCGCCGACGCCCGCCGTCCAGAAGCCCCAGCGGCCGTCGTGCGAGAAGTAGGGCTGGCAGCCGCGCTTGGCCCAGCGCAGGGCGACGCGCCGGCGGTCGCGGTCGAAGGTCGCGAGCTCGACCCGGCCGTTGGCCGCCCACGCCAGCCCGCTGTCGACCAGCCAGCCGTACTCCGGCAGCTCCTCGACGGTGAGGAGCTCGGGCGCGCCGCCGTCGAGGTCGGTGAGGACCGTCCGCCCGCGGTCGTCGATGAAGATCACCTCGCGCGGGCTTCGCCAGACCGCGGCACGATGCTCGAAGTAGGTGCGTGCGGCGGCGGCGAGCTCGCGCTCGGCGGAGCCGTCGGTCCGGATGAGCCGCAACGGCCCGGCGACGTCGCCCGCCGAATAGACCTGCTCGCCTTCCGGGAGCGACAGGTAGGCGATCCAGGCGCCGCCCGGCGCCACATGGGCACAGCAGTGACGCCGCCCCGGCTCGTCCGGAGTGAGCTGCCGCGGCGCGCCGCCGCCTAGGTCGCGAATCCACAGGCGCCACGCGCCCGAGCGATTCGACTCCCAGACCACGAAGCCCGGGAGCCCCAGAGAGGCCTGCGCCACCCGGCCGGCTTCGCGGACCGAGGCCGCGGCGGGCGCGCCCTGCGGACGGTCCGATTCCGCGGCGCCACAGGCGCCGAGCAGGAGCAAGCCGGCCAGCATTCGAGACGGAGGGCCCATGGGCCTGTGAGTCTAGCGAGGAGCGTGCCGAACGGCCCGCGGGCGCCCGATTGCCGCCGCCCGCCTGTGCTAGCCTTCCCCTCTCACCGGCCTGCGTCACGAGCCGTCGTACATCCCTGATCCATCACTGACTCGCCCTCGGAGAGCCGATGTCCAGGCAGCCCGTTCCGAAATCGAAGATGCCGGTCGTCATCCTGTGCGGCGGCCAGGGCACACGCCTGCGCGAAGAGACCGAGGTGCGGCCGAAACCGATGGTCGAGATCGGCGGCCGGCCGATCCTCTGGCACATCATGAAGATCTACGGCCATCACGACGTCTCCCGGTTCGTCCTCTGCCTGGGCTACAAGGGCTGGGTCATCAAGCAGTACTTCCTGCGCTATCACGAGATGATGCGCGATTTCACCGTCGTCATGGACGACCACGAGCGTGTCGACTTCCACAACCGGCGCGGCGACGAGAGCTGGCGAGTCACCTGCGCCGAGACGGGCGAGACCAGCGGCACCGGATCACGGCTCAAGCAGGTCGAGGGCTACGTCGACACCGACACGTTCTTCTTCACCTACGGTGACGCGGTAAGCGACGTCGACATCGACAAGCTGCTGGCCTACCACTACGACAAGGGGCGCATCGCCACGGTGACCGGCGTTCATCCCACGTCGCGCTACGGCGAGATGACGGTCGAGGACGGTGTGGCCGCGGAGTTCAACGAGAAGCCGACCGTCGCCGAGGGCGTGGTGAGCGGCGGATTCTTCGTCTTCCAGCGCGAGATCTTCGACTACCTGAACGACGACCCCGATCTCTTCCTGGAGTTTCAGCCGCTGCGCGACCTGGCGCGCGACGGCCAGCTCGCGGTCTACGTGCACGAGGGCTACTGGGAGCCGATGGACACCTACCGCGACTACCTGCACCTCAACAAGCGCTGGCGCAACGACCCGCCCTGGAAGGTCTGGAAGTAAGTAGGGGCCGGGCCTCGAGGAACCGGCCGGGGGTCCAGCACACCCCGTCCGGGGATGGCTCGAGCCCCTTCGAAAGGAGACACGAGAGAGCCTTGCCAGGCGACGAGGCCTGGCAAGTCTCGTCTTGTGGTCACTGGATGGGGGCGCTGCGCTACATTCCCCGTCTCGGGGTGTGCTGGACCCCCAGCCGGCCCCTCGAGGCCCTACCGGAGGTCGAAGCTGTAGGTCAGAACCAGGGAGTTAGAGCCGGGATTGACGTCTTCGAGGCTGGCGTTGGAGAGATGGTAGACGGTGAGGCCGAGCCGGGAGCGTCGGGTGATCCGGTAGGCCACATCGAGGGCGGAGCGGAACTGGACGCTGCCGCCGAGGTCCTTGCCGTCGCCCTGCTCATAGAAAGCGAAGGCAAAGCCCGGAGCCACCACCCACCGCTCGCCCGCGCGGAAGTCACGCCGCAGACCGACGTGGCCGACGAACGACTCCTCTTCGGTCACGGTGAGGCCGCCGGCGACGTCGAGCCGCCACCACCGCAGCGGGCCGCGCAGCTCGAGCCCGAGCTCCGCCTGAGTCGGCGTCTTGGAGAAGTTGAAGACGCCTCCGCTGATCTGCAGCGCCGGACTGCGGTCCT
>JAHEKO010000687.1 GCA_024638355.1 Acidobacteriota bacterium | reverse complement strand
GTCGCTACCCCTCGACGACTTCGGCGTGCTCGGCTTCGATCCACCCTTGCGAGCCGTCGGGGAGCGCGATCCGCAGCCAGCCGTCACGGCGGCCGCGGAGCGCGACCTCGGCGCCGGCGTGGAGCTTGAAGCGCACCACCGAGTCGCCGCCCGGACCGGACTGCGCCTCGATCTCCTGAGGCACGACGACGGCCACTCGCTGCGGGCCGAGAACGCGGATCGCCAGCGAGGCGAGAACCGCAGCCAGCGGGAGCAAGACCAGGAAGGTGACCCACCGCAGGACCTCGGATCGGCGGCGATAGAGCCGCGCGGCGAGGATCGCCCAGAAGACGACGTTGAGGATCAAGGCCGCGCGGGCGAGCTCGCTCCGGCTCAGGCCGTAGTGCCAGAAGAAGAGTGTCGAGACCACCGGTGACGGGCCCGGAGCAGCGAGGGCGTCCTGGGTGGACTGGCGGGCGAACTCGAGATTCGCCCGAACGTCCTCGTCGCGCGGCAAGCGGAGCCAGCTCCTGCGGTAGGAGGCGATGGCGCGACCGAGCTCGCCGTTGCGCAGGTAGGCGTTGCCGAGGTTGTAGTGCAGGTAGCCGGAGTCGAGCCCCCTGTCGACGAGCGTTCCATAGAGCTCGACCGCCGTGGCGTAGTCGCCCGACTCGTACGCCGCGTTGGCCTCGATGAAGAGCTCGGGCCCCGAGAACGGAGCGACCGGACCGGTCTGAATCGGGGTCTCGCGGGCGCCCGAGACCTCGTCCTGGGCCGCGGTCGTCACCACGGGCGCGGCGAGCGCCAGCACCAGCCCGACGGCGCGGCTCAGCACCGGATCTCCTTGTCGAGCCTGCGCAGCACCGGCAGAAGATCGTTCCGTGCGTCGACGCCGTGCACGCTCGCCGCCGCGTACTGCGCGGCCTCGAGCCGCTCGAGGATGCCGACCACGCTCCTCGCGGTCTCCTCTCCGACTCCGCACTCGCCGAGCCTCTCGGCGACCTCGGCGGCGGTGAGGGCGCTCCCCTCGATGCCCAGCTTGTCGCCGATGAACTCGCGCAGACAGAGCGAAGCCAGACCCGGAGCCTCCGAGTCGGCGGCGGCGGCGAGCCGCTCGAGCTTCCGTTTCGCCGAGCGCACGGCCAGCTGCCGGCGGCGCAGATTACGGTCGAGCGCGAATCGCTCCTTCCGGCGTCGACCGAAGGACGCTGCCAGGTAGAGCATCGGCGGCAGGAGCAGTCCCGCCGTCAGCACCCCCGGGCGAGCCAGAACCGACGTCGGCGCCGCCGCCTCGAGGTCCTTGTAGAGCGGCAGGATGTCGTCGGCCACGATTCGCACCGAGACCTTGCCGGCCGTGGGCGCCAGCGATTCGGTCAGCCCGAGATCCTCCTCGCCATCGGCGGGGGCGACATCGAGAACGATGGCGTCGGTCCGCGCCGTCCGGAAGCTCTGGCCTTCGGGCTCGAAGTAGCTCAGCTCGACGGCGGGAATGACGAGCTCGCCCGGGACGAGCGGCACCAGCGCCTTGCTGAAGCTCTTGCTGCCCGACAGCTCGGTGCCGTCGCGTTTCAGCGAGCTCGACGGCCGGTCGGCGTAGATCTTGAACTCGGAGAGCGGCGGCAGCGCCGGCTCGCCGATCAGCTGGCTGTTGCCCGTGCCGGCGATGGTGACCTCGAGGGTCGCCGACTCGCCCACCTTGAGCTCGCGGCGGCTCACCTTCGCGTCGATGTCGAAGGTCCCGACCAGACCGCTGAAGCCGGGCGGCGCGGGTGGCAGCGGCCGCACGTCGAGCTCCAGCGTCGGGCCGCGCAGCACGCGGCGCTCGGTGCTGCGGCGGGTGAAGAAGTCATCGAGAATGCCGCGACGGCGACCCTGCGACTGAAGCACCGCCTCCACCGTCAGCTGCGACGGCGTGATCGTCAACCTGCCCTCTTCCTGGGGGAAGAGCGCCCGGCGAATCTCGCTGACCAGATACTGGCGGCCTCGTACCGTCGCCTGGTACTCGCGCACGTCGCCCAGATCCTCGACCAGGAATCCTTCGAAGACCGGCGGCTCGAGGCGGGCGTCGGCGA
>JAHEKO010000686.1 GCA_024638355.1 Acidobacteriota bacterium | reverse complement strand
GTTCTGCTCGTCGAGGTAGGCCTGGAGCGGCGCGAAGTAGTCGAGGATCGCGGTCGCGTCCATCTCGCGCTCGCCGGAGAGGCTCTCCAGCGCGTCGGGCCACGGACGACTCAATCCCATCTCCAACATCTCGATCAGGCGCTCTCCGGCCGCCTTGCTGCCGTAGATCGAGCAGCGGTGAAGCGGCCCGTCGAAGCCGGCGGCCTCGCACAGCGCACGATGGAACTGGAACTGCAGGATATGGGCCAGGAAGTAGCGCGTGTAGGGCGTGTTGGCGGGTACGTGGTACTTCGCGCCGGGATCGAAGTGCTCCTCGGTGCGCTCGATCGGCGCGGCGACTCCCTGATAGGCCTCGCGCAACCGCCACCAGCCGCGGTTGTACTCCTGCGGAGGGATCTCGCCCGAAAAGACCTGCCAACGCCACTGGTCGACCAGCAGCCCGAACGGCAGGAAGGCCACCTTGTCGAGCGCCATCCCCAGCAGCACCCCGACGTCTTTCGAGGCGTCGGGCGCCTCGTCCAGCAGACCGAGCTCGACCAGATAGCCGGGCGTGACCGAGAGCGCGACGGTGTCGCCGATGCCCTCGTGGAACCCGTCGTTGGCACTGCCGCGGAAGAGCGGCGGCTGTTCGTTGTAGGCGCGCTGGTAGAAGCTGTGGCCGAGCTCGTGATGGATGGTCGAAAAGTCCTCGGCGTTGATCTCGATGCACATCTTGATGCGCAGATCGTCCTTCTGATCGATGTCCCATGCGCTCGCGTGGCAGACCACGTCGCGGTCCCTCGGCTGGGTGAACTGAGAGCGCTCCCAGAAGGTCTCCGGCAGCGGGTCGAAACCGAGCGAGGTAAAGAACCGCTCGCCGTAGCGCACCATCTCGCGCTCATCGAGGCCGGCCTCCTTCAGGCGCTCGGTCAGGTCGAAGCCCGGGTCGGCGCTCGCCGGCGCCACCAGCGGATAGACATTGGCCCAGGTCTGCGCCCACATGTTTCCCAGCAGGTGCGCCGGGATCGGGCCTTCCGCCGGCACCACGTCGGCGCCGTAGTGCTCGCCGAGCCGGGCGCGGACGTAGCAATGGAGCGACTCGTAGAGCGGTCTCACCTGCGCCCAGAGGCGGTCGAGCTCGGCGCGGAACTCGTCGGGCGGCATGTCGTACGCCGAGCGCCACATCGCGCCGACATCGTCGAAGCCGAGCTCCCGCGCGCCTTGGTTGCCGAGCTCGGCGAAGCGCTGATAGCCGGCGCGCATCGGCGGCGAGACGGTGCGCCAGCCTTCCCAGGCCTCGAGCAGCTCCTGCGGATCGCGGCTCGACGCCATGGTGCGGCTCAGCTCGCCGAGGTCCCGGCACTCGCCTTCGGCCGGGCAGTACCTGCCCTTGCCGTAGGCGCTCTCCATTCCAGCGGCGATCTCGGTCAGCTCCTGGCGCAGGGCGGCGTCCGACGGCGCGGGCAAGACCAGCGCGGTGCGCAGCAGATCGAGCTTGCGCGCCAGCTCGGGCGACAGCTCCAGGTCCCGGAACCGCGTCGCCTCCTTGGCCAGCTCGACGTTGGCGGCGATGACCTTCTCGTAGGCCTGCGCGGCCAGAATCTCGGTGTCTACGGTGATGAAGGTCGACTGCACCCAGCTCGCCCTCTCGGCGTTGATCCAAAGCTCGAGCAGCCGCTCTTCGGCGGCCGCGACGAAAGCCGCCGCCTCCTCCACGGTAGGAGCGGGATCCTCCGCCCGGGCCGAAACCGACCCGAGCGCGATGGTCCCAACGAGTCCCCAAACGACGGCGCGCGTGTGCCTCTTCCAGCTCCCGGAGTGGTCTCTCATGCCCAAACTCTATCGCGCGTAATTCGGGGACAGGTCGACTATTTCAGCGAGCCTTACACCACCGGCCGCAGAGGACCGTAAGGCCTCCTGAAATAGTAAACCTGTCCCCGAATTACTTCAGGGACTCGGCCATGCGGGCGAGGCCGGACTCGAGCTCGGTGCGCGAGCAGGCGAACGAGAGGCGAATGTGATCGTCGGCGCCGAAGGCGAGCCCCGGCACCACGGCGACCCGTGCCTCCTCGAG
>JAHEKO010000166.1 GCA_024638355.1 Acidobacteriota bacterium | reverse complement strand
CGATGGCGAGCTCGGCCGCCACCGCCTCGGCCGTCGCGCGGCTGTCGCCGGTCACCATCACCACCCGCACGCCCGCCGCGCGTAGATCCCGGAGGGCCGACGCCGCGTCGGGCTTGATCGGGTCCGCGACCCGCAGGAGGCCCGCCATCCGACCGTCGACGACGACGAAAACGACGGTCTCGGCGGCGGCCTGGGCCTGGCGCGCCGGCCGCTCGAGATCGCCCGGCTCGATCGCCAGATCCGCCAGCAGCGCCCGGTTACCGAGCTCCACCTCGTGACCGTCCACCCGCCCGCGCACGCCCTTGCCGGTGATCGACTCGAAGCCCTCGACCTCGCCCGGCCGCACTCCCCGCTCCTCGGCCCCGGCGACGATCGCGGCGGCCAGCGGATGCTCGCTCGCGCGCTCCAAAGCGGCCGCCCGGGCGAGGAGCTCGGAGTCGCTCTCGCCCGCCGCGGCGGTCACCCCGACCAGCCGGGGCCTGCCCTCGGTGATCGTGCCGGTCTTGTCCACGAGCAGGGTGTCCACCTTGCCGAGAGCCTCGATCGCCTCGGCGTTGCGGAACAGGACGCCGGCGCCGGCGCCGCGCCCGGTGGCCACCATGATCGACATCGGCGTGGCGAGACCGAGCGCGCAGGGGCAGGCGATGATCAGCACGGCGACGGCGTTGATCACTCCGTAGGCCATCGCCGGCTCGGGGCCGAGAAGCGCCCAGACCACGAACGTGACGAGGGCGACGAGGATGACGATCGGCACGAAGTAGGCGGCCACCGCATCGGCCAGACGCTGGATCGGAGCCCGGCTGCGCTGCGCCTCCGCCACCAGCCGCACGATCTGCGCCAGAAGGGTGTCGTCGCCGACCCGCTCGGCGCGGATGATCAGGCCACCGGTGCCGTTGACCGTGGCCCCGATCACCCGGTCGCCGGGGCTCTTCGACACCGGCACCGGCTCGCCCGAGACCATGCTTTCGTCGACCGAGCTCGCGCCCTCGAGGACCCGGCCGTCGATCGGCACCTTCTCCCCCGGGCGCACTCGCAAGCGGTCGCCGACCTCGATGCTCTCGACCGGTACGTCGCGCTCCTCGCCGTCGTCGAACAGCTTGCGGGCGGTCGGCGGGGCAAGCTCGAGCAGGGCCTGAATGGCGGCTCCGGTCCGGCCGCGCGCGCGCAGCTCGAGCACCTGGCCGAGCAGCACCAGCGTGGTGATCACGGCCGCGGCCTCGAAGTACACGGCGACCGAGCCGTCGGCCTGGCGAAAGGACTCGGGAAAGAGGCCGGGCGCCGCTTGGGCCACCAGGCTGTAGACGTACGCCGCACCGACACCGATGCCGATGAGCGTGAACATGTTGGGGCTGCGATTGCCGATCGAGCGCCAGGCGCGGACGAAGAACGGCCAGCCGCACCAGAGGACCACCGGCGTCGCCAGGAGGAGCTGAATCCAGCCGCGGCTCCGCGCGGGCACCAGGTCGGAGAGATCGACACCGAAGGCCTCGGACATACCGAGCAGGAAGAGCGGCAGACTGAGCGCGACCGCAACCCGGAAGCGGCGTGTCATCTCCTCGAGCTCGGGGTTGGCGGCGTCAGGCGCCGGAATGCCGAGCGGCTCGAGCGCCATGCCGCAGAAGGGACAGTCGCCGGGCCCCTGCTGCCGCACCTCGGGGTGCATCGGGCAGGTGTAGAGGGCGTCGGGGTCGGCGGCCCCCTCGCGCGCGGCCGCCCGCGGGCTCAGGCGAAAGGCCTCCGGGTCGGCCGTGAAGCGCTCCGCGCAGGAGGCGCAGCAGAACAGATACTCTTCGCCGCCGTGCTCGACGCGGTGCGGCGAGTCCGCGCTCACCGTCATCCCGCAGACCGGGTCCTTGGGTGTAGCCGGCGGCGGACTCAGGAACGCATCCGGGTCAGCCGCGAAGCGCTCCGCGCAGGAGGCGCAGCAGAAAAGGTACTCCCGGCCCTCGTGCTCGGCTCGGTGCGGCGAGTCCAGACCCACCGTCATCCCGCAGACCGGGTCCTTCTGGGTCGCGGTGGGGTCGGGCGTGGATTCGGTCAACGGGCCTCTCTCCGCTCCGGCATCAGCCGGGCGAAGAGAGAGTCTACGCCACCGAGCTCGCTACCAGTTGAAGGTGACGCCCGCGGTGGCGCCGACGCCGGCGAAGTCGAGCGGCACGACGACGAACTCGTTCAGTCCATCACCGCCCACCTCGATCTTGTTCTGACGGTAGATCGCCTCGGCGAAGAGACCGACGCTGCCGTGCACCTTGCCCTCGACCCCTACCACCGCGTACCAACCCGGCTCGTCGTCAGACCGGCTCGCCTCCGGCAGATTGGTCGCGAAGTTGAACACCTGGGTCTTGTAGAGCGTGTAGTTCAGGCCGCCGCCGACGTAGACCGTCGCGCGGCTGTCCGGATTCACGTCGTACGACAGCCCGAAGTCGATCGGCGTCGCCTCGATGCCGATCTGGAGCGGACCGGTAAGGGCGACGTGGCCGTCGAAGAACGACGCCCGCAGGTCGAAGTTCCAGTTCGGACCGGCGTCGAGCACGACCCTGAGGCCGAAGCCGTTGTCGTCCTCGGCCGATTCGGTATCCCAATACGCGACACCGGCGCCGATGCCGCCGGCCCAGGACGGAGCTGCGAACAAAGCCAGCACACACGCGAGTAGCCAGAATCTCTTCATCTCTATCTCCGATCAGGGCTCGCGTGCGGCAGGCGGGCGAGCCATCGGGCAGATTCTGCGGCCGGAGACATATAGCGACAATTGAATCTGTCACAGCGGCTCGCCGCGCGCGGACTTCCGGCTCGAATCCCCCTGCGGGCAAGAGGGCCGTTCGGAGCCGCTTCAGATGCCGGGCGCGCCCTGTCCGAAGCCCTCGCGCAGCCACAGGTCGAGCGCCGGCCAGCGGCCCACCAGGTCCGCTTTCGAGAGCCGACCGCCGTTCTTGCGCGCCAGCTTGACGATCGCCTTGCCCGCGCCGCGCCGCTCCTCGTCGACGATCACGCTCGCCGCCGCGAAGAAGCGCGCCTGGAACCAGAGCCAATCGTCGAGCGACAGGCCGCTGCGATAGGCCTCGAGGGGCAAGGCACCGCCTCGGCTCGCGGCGATGCGGCCGTAGAGCCGCGTCGCCCCGGCCAGGCCCGAGCCCGGCGTGCGCGCGATCACCGTCGCCGCCACGGTGTGGGCCATCACGTCGCCCAGCCAGGCCTCGTCGCCGCCGATCCCGGCCCGATCCATCAGCAGCCGGGTCGCTTCGAACAGCCCCAGCAGATCGGTCGCCACCAGGCTGGCGGCCTCGTCCGAGGTGCTCCGCATCGGCGCCTCCTCGACCGCCGGCATGTCCCAGCCGAGCAGCCGGCCCCAGAGCTCGACCGTCCCCGGATCGCCCCAGGCGGCCGCCGCCACGTTCGAGCCGCGGAGCCGGACCGGCAGCCCGTAGGGCATCGCGATGCCGGCATCCTGCCACTCGTCGCGGCTGAGCAGCAGCATGGAGAACCGGTTGCGAACGCCGCTCCAGCGGCCGAAGTCCGCGGCGAGAAGCTCGAACGGTCGCTGGACGTTCGTCGCGCGCTGCAGAGCGCCCGCCGAGTAGCGAACCGCGACATGCTTGCCGCGCAGCTCGAGCAGCGGCAGGCGCGCGATCCGCTCGCCCGGGTCCGGCGCTTCGGGGTCCTGGGCCCGACCAGGGATGGAGAGCACGAGCGCGAGGAGGACGAGAGCCGTGGAGATCGACCGCATGCGCCTCGGAGTCTACCCCCGGGGCCGCTCGCCGGCCTCGGTACACTCCACAGCCGGGTTCGCCGGCCGAATCTCCCGCCATGGCGCGCGCTCTCGCGCTCGTCGAAGCCGGAGGCTGACTCGGGAGGCAACGCGAAGGAGCTGACGCCGGGGTCTCCGCCCCTGAATGCTAGGATTCGCCTTCTAGGCCCGTGACGCCCTTCGCGACGACACGCTGGACTCCACCCCTTTACCTCAGAACGCCGCCATGAAGTTCGCTCGCGTATCCGTCGGCGCCTTATGCGCCGCCCTGCTCCTGACGCCGCCGTCGCTGGCCTGGTGGCAGGCGATCCAGAGCCGGGACGCCGCGCGCGAGCTGTTCGTGGTCGACGGAGCGCACGGCCCCGAGATTCGCGACGGCGGCGCGAGCGTCCGGCTCGAGCCGCCAAGGGGCGTCATCCTCCAGCGCCTTGAGGCGCTGGGTGACGGCTGGATCGTCGCCGGCTCCCGCCGGGCGGACGGCGAGACCTCTCTCTGGCTCGCCACCGGCGGCGACGGCGCGCCCGAGACGATGACGCCGCCGCCCATCGGCGACCGATACCTGAGCGCGCCCATGCCGCTGATCGAGCAGGGCGGCCTGGTCGGCCTCGCCTGGCTCGAGGGTGAACGCCACGACGCGATGGCGGTGCGGGCGGCGGCGTGGAGCGGACGGCGCTGGGACGACCCGGTGACGGTCTCGCCGCCCGACCTCGAGAGCCAGCTCGCGCTCGCCGGCGCGGTCTTGCCCGACGGCTCCTGGCAGCTCGTCTGGTCGGCGGTGGACGGCAGCGACGACGAGATCTACTCCGCCCGCCGCGGGGTCGACGGCGCCTGGGAGGCGCGCCGGCAGCTCAACCCGGCCAACGACGTTCCCGACATCCATCCGCAGATCGTGGCGACCGCCGAAGGCAGCCTGATCGCCTGGAACGAGCTCCACGACGGCCACTACCGCGTGCGCCTGATCCACCAGGACCTGCGCGGCCGCGAGCGGGTCGGCCACGTCGCGGCTCCCGGCACGGTGTCGCCGCGGCTGTTGACCTCGGGCGGCTTCGGCCTTCTTCTCTACAAGGACGTGCTCGCCGAGCGCTGGACGGCGCTCGAGGTCGACGCCGGCGGCACGCCCCTGCGGATGGCCCTGGCGGAGATCTCGAATCGCCCGCCTCCGGTCGTCGTGAGCAGCGGAGAAGCGCTGACGTTCCGGTGGGCCGACATCTCGGCCGAGGGCCCGCCGGCGGCGGCTGTCGCGGAGACGAGCGAGCTCGAGGTGCCCTGGCAGCCGTTCGAGCTCGAGTCCCTCGACGACCGGCCGGACTCGCCCAGCGCCGCCGGCGGCACTGACGGCACGCCTCCCCGGTTCGGCGCCGGCACCGTGATCTATCGCGCCTTCGGCGACAGCGTCAGCCGCGGCCACGCCCTGGAGTTCTTCCCGACCATCGTCTTCGACAAGGTCGAGCCCGGGGAGGGCGGAACGGCCGGCCCGGCGTGCGTTGTTTCCGATCCCTTCAGCGTCCTGTGCGGCTACAACTGGCGGTTGGAGAACCTGATCGCCGGCTCGGACGTGGCCAACGACGGGTACCCCGGCGAGACGACAACCGGCGGGGTGAGTCGGGTCGACGGGGTGCTGGCCGGAGCGGGCGACGTGCTGCTGGTGATGGAGGGAAGCAACGACCTGACCTTTTGCGGCACCTCGACCACCACCGTCAGGGACAACATCGGGACTATGGTCGACAAGGCGACCGCGGCGGGCTTCGACAGCGTCATCGCCAGCGTCGCCAAGCGGCGGCGGCTCGACGAGAACAGCATCGTCGTCGCCGACCCGTGCGGGGAGGACGGCCTCAATCTCGATCTCCGCAACAAGCTCAGCGCACTGGCCACCTCGAAGAACCGCGCGTTCGCCGACGTCTACGACAGCATCGATCCGAACCTGTGGTGGACCGATTACTGGAACGGCTGCGGCGCGGCCGGGGAGACCTGCATGAACCCGGACGTGGTCGGCCACCCGGATTCCTCGGGCTACGACAAGATCGCGCCCAAGTTCAGCGCCGCCATCCTCGCCGACTCGATGCTCGGCCCACCGACTCCGATCGGACCGTCCGGCAACGTCACGTCGAACCTCACCTTCAGCTGGAACGAGCTCGCCGGAGCCCGTCTCTACCGGCTCTCCGTGACCGGGCCTGGAGCTCCGCCCGCGAGCTGGTACGACTCCCTGGCCATCTGTGCGGCAAGCGTCTGCTCGGTCAACCTCGGCCAATTCGGCGCCGGCAGCTACAGCTGGATGGTGGCGGGCAAGAACCTGCGCGGCCTCGGGTCGTATAGCGGCGCACTGGCCTTCGACGTATTCACCGCCCCGCCTGCAGGAGCGCCGGCCACCGGCGAGCCGGTTGGCGCCTGCCCCGACTGCTACGACTCCAGTCCACCGGTCTTGCTGTCGTTCGAATTCAACCAGATAGCCAACGCCACCGCCTTCGAGCTCGAGCTAAGCGACAGCGGCGGCGTAATCTCCACCGAGTCGTTCGCGGCGGCGACGATCTGCACCGGCGGCAGCTGCAGCGCACCGTCGGCCACGGGCTTGGGAGGCGGCGATTACCTATGGCGCGTCCGCGGCAAGAATCCGGCCGGCAGCGGTCCCTGGAGCAGCCTCACCGCGTTCTCGATCTACACGTCGGTCCCCGGGCTCGCGACCCTCATAGGACCTTCCGGGGAGAGATTCGACGACACCCCGACCTATCGTTGGTTTGGAGTCGGCGGGGCAACGGGGTACCGCCTCGAGGTGAAGAACCAGGCCGGCTTCCCGCAAGACTATTCGGCGAACTCGATCTGCACCGGCTCCTGTGCCGTGGAGCCGCCCAATGTGCTTCCCCCGGGAGTGCACGAGTGGCGGGTCCGCGCCGAGAATCCCCTCGGCGTCGGGGCCTTTACCGCCTATCAACCGTTCGAGGTTCTGGATTGCACGGCTTTTCCCGCTGACGTGGAAGTGGACGGCTCCAATACCGGCTCGGCGGTCTATCGCGCCTGCCCGGGGACGGTCACCTCCAAGGCGGGCTTCGTCATCGCCAGCGGCGAGGTCGTGACGCTCCACGGCAAGGCCGCAGTGGTGATCGAGGAGATCCAGATCCAAAGCGGCGCGACGGCGACCTTCCTGTCGAACTAGCGCGCTGCGACGGCTCTCCGGCCACCGCGACCGCCTTTCGCCGATTCACGCTATTCAAGGCTATGATCCTCCGACAGCCATGACTGGAACCATCAGCGACTTCGGCGAGCAGTGGACCCACTACACCGAGAACCGCGACTTCTACGCCTCCACCGAGGTGCTCGACAGCCTGTTCGGGCCGCTGCTGGCGAAGGAGGACCTCGCGGGCAAGGACCTCGCCGACGTCGGCGCCGGAACCGGGCGCTACACCCGGATGTTCCACGAACTGGGAGCGGCCAGCGTCCTCGCCGTCGAGCCGTCGGACGCCGTCGAGGTACTCGAGCGCAACACCGCGGGGCTCGAAGGCGTGACCTGCCTGCGGGCTACCGCCGATGAGACGCCGCCGGATCGATTCGACTGGGTCTTCTGCATCGGCGTGCTGCAGTTCATCCCCGACGCCGAGAAGGCGCTCGCCGCGATGGGCCGGGGCCTGCGCCCCGGCGGCCGGCTGTTCGTCTGGGTCTACGGCAAGGAAGGCAACCGACTCTACCTGGCGCTGGTCCGGCCGCTGCGAGCGATCACCCGCCGGCTGCCCCACCGACTGCTCGACCTTCTGGCCGGCACCCTCGCCTACCCCGCGGGCTGGTACGCGGCGCTCTGCCGCGCGCTGCCGCTGCCGATGCGCGAGTACATGCGAGGCTACTACTCGCGGCTGGATCACTACAGCCGCAAGCTGGTGATCTACGACCAGCTCAACCCGACCCTGGCGCGCTACTACGACCGCCGGGAGCTCGAGGCGCTGTTCGATCGGAGCGGCTTCACCGACGTCCGCCTGCACCACCGGCTGGGCAGCAGCTGGAGCGTCGTCGCCCGCTTCGCCGGCGAAGAGTCAGGCTAGTCCGCCGCCGCGCGACGGAAGACGAACAGGTGGTTGAGCCC
>JAHEKO010000165.1 GCA_024638355.1 Acidobacteriota bacterium | reverse complement strand
CATCCGCATGGCGCCGCGGTAGATCCGATTCGCCCGGCACGGGTCCGGGCGCTACCCAGGTCGGCCGGCGCGGGTCCCGGTGCCCGGATTCGCCCGGCACGGGTCCGGGCGCTACCCAGGTTCGGCCGGCGTCGGTCAGGGCGGTAGCGGGGGTGCGAGGTAGCGCCCCCACCCGTGGGGGGCGTTCCGATCGGCTGCACCTAGCCCGAGCGAGGGCTGGTGAGAGGGGCAGGCTAGGGGTTCGCGAAGTAGGTGCCGACGCGCTCCGCCGCGGCCGTGCCGGCCAGACGGATCTTCTCGAGCGCGTGATGGCCGTCGATCCACACCACCCGCTGCTCGTCGAGCCGCTTGCGGAGCGTTCGCACCGCCTTCTTGAGATCCTGGAAGGAGCCGATCTGTTCGGCCCGGGGCCATTCGGCGAGGCGCGCGCCGCCCGCGGAGGCCTCGTTCTCGAAGTGCCAGACGAAGAGCGGCACATCCAGCGTGCGCAAGTAGGAGCGCACCGCCGCGGGCGAGAGCACGCTCATGTCCGGACCGTCGCCGGAGAGGGCGAGGATCACGGCGCGCCGGCGGTTGCCCCAGGCGGCACGCATGCCGGCTACGGCCACGGCGTCGGCGATGCGCTCGCTCGCCGACACTCCGGCCGCGTAGTAGTCCTGGGTGAGCGCCCAGAGCAGGCCGCCCTGCTGATTGGTGAGCCGCGGCGAGATGACGAAGGCGCGGTGCGTGACGCGATCGTGCCGGATCTCTCGCGATCGCGGCAACAGCATGCGCAGCCGATCCTCGGCGTCGAACGTCAGCGCCTTGCGGCTCTGCTCGGCGCTCGAGGCGACCGCTCCCGGCCCGGAGGGCATCGAGCCCTCGGTTCCCGCCTGAGCCCCGCCCGAGGCGCCGACCACGCCGAAGCCCATGCCGAACCCCTGGCCCTCGAGGTTGGCGGCCACCTCGCGTACGCTGTCGACCCGGACCACGATGATCTCGGCCGGCCCCTTCTCCACCGCCACCACGCGCTGCGGCGCATCGCCGCGCACGAACCAGCCCGCGAGCTGTTCGGGCTTGCGGACCTTGCCCTTGGTGAAGACCACCGGCACCGCGGTGAGCTCGGTCCCCGCCTCGTCGAGATAGGCGCCGCCGTAGACCACCTGGGTGTGGGCCGAGACGCCGCCGGCGAACTCGAGATCGACCTGCAGGAAATGAAAGTCGTCGCCGGCGAGCTTGGGCAGCGGAAAGCGCTCGAGACTCGTCACCTCGAGCGGCTCGCCGTCGAGCGTGACGCTGGTCTCGATGGGCAGCAGATCGCCCATCGTCTCCCACGACACCCGCGCCGCCACCGGTTTGCCGCTCGCGTTCCGCTCGAGAAAGACCAGCGCCTCGGCCTCGGGCCGCGGTCGGTTCACCTCGCGCTTGACCTGGTCGGCGACCTCGCCGCTGGCGTCGATCGCGAAGGCCTCGAGCTCGTGAGGGGCGAGCGGTCCGAAGTCGACGAGCGCCTGCCACGGCGGCGAGTCGAGCCGCGCGGCCATCGAGCCGTCGAGGTGCAGGTCGACCGCCGCCACCGACGGATCGACGGCCAGCTCCACCGGATGCGGGCCGATCACCAGTCCCAGGAAGAGCGTCACTATCTGGATCATCGCGACCTCCTTTGCGATGCAATGGCCTCCGGGTCGAGCCGGATCCTAGCAGGCTCCCGCGCTCAGTCCGGTAGCCAGGCCACCGCATCGCCCAGCGAGATGACGCCGTCGTCGAGCACCTCGCCGTACACCCCACCCCGCCAGTCCGGGCGCAGCGCTTCCTGGAGACCCGGCTGCGTCTCGTCCATGCTGCGGCAGGGCACCGTCTCGCCACGGACCAGGATGCGACAGTCGCCGATGCGCAAGGTCCGGCCGCGCCGGCCGGAGAAGTCGATGCCGCTGACCAGGAGATTCGCGCGCCGCAGGCGCGGATCGACGTCGACTCCCAGCTCGGCGCGCACGTCGGCCCAGCATTCCGCGCTGAACAGCGTCACCTGACGCTTGCCGCCCCGGTCGGCATTGCCCTCGAGGCCGCTGCCGGCCACGGCGCGCGCGCTCGGCACGGCGTCCATCGGGCCGCCCCGCGCGCGCTTGATCCAGATCCTCTCGACTCGGCCGCTCGCTTCGCTCATACTCTCTCCTCGCCATGCCCGACACGCGCAGCGAGCTCCACATCCCGGTCGGCGAAAGCATCGGCGAGGTCTCTGCCCTGATCGATCGGCCTCGCGATCCCCGCGCGTTTCTCGTTCTCGGCCACGGCGCCGGCGCCGGCATGCGCCACCGCTTCCTCGAGGCGCTGGTCGAGCGGCTGTGCGACCGGCAGATCGCGGTGCTGCGCTATCAGTTTCCCTACATGGAGCAGGGACGCAAGCGGCCCGACCGGCCGTCGAAGCTGCTGCCCACCGTGCGCGCGGCGGTCGCCCGAGGCGTCGACGAGGCCGCCGGTCTGTCGCTCTTCGCCGGCGGCAAGTCGATGGGCGGCCGGATGACGTCGCTGGCCGCCTCGGAGGAACCCCTCGGCGGCGTGCGGGGCCTGGTCTTCTTCGGCTTTCCGCTGCATGCACCGGGTCGCGATGGTCGCGAGCGCGCCGATCACCTCGCCGCGGTGGGCCTGCCGATGCTCTTTCTGCAGGGCACGCGCGACCGCTTGGCACGGCTCGACCTGGTGCAGGCGGTCTGTAGCGACCTCGGTGAGCGCGCCGCCCTGCACATCGTCGAGGGCGGCGATCACTCCTTCCACGTCCTCAAGCGCTCCGGGCGAACCGACGACGACGCGCTCGACGAGCTGGCGGAACGAGCGGCCGGCTGGATGACTGCCGTCAGCCACGCTTGATCAGGCCGACCAGGAAGAGCAGCACGAGCGCGCCGACCAGCGCCCGGATGATCGCGCCCAACAGCCCGGGGCCGATCGAGATGCCGAGCCAGCCGAAGAGGTAGCCGCCGACGACCGCGCCGACCACTCCGACACCGATGTTGCCCAGCAGCCCGTAGCCGCGGCCCTTCATCAGCAGGCCGGCCAGCCATCCGGCGACGGCGCCGACCACCAGTATGCCCAGGATCTTCATCGATACCGCGGGAGAATAGCAGACGACCGCGGCGAGGCCAGGCTAGGGCTGCCAGCGGAAGGAGAGCGAAGCGGACCGTGCGGCGGCCAGCGGCACGTCGCTGTCGGCGGAGTTGAAGTACTCCTCGTCGAGCAGATTGCGCGCGCTCAGGGTCAGCGCGAGCCCGGGCGCGAGCTCCCAGGTCACCGTGCCCGACAAGAGGTTGACGGAAGGGATCGGCTTCTCACCGCCGCCCGGATCGTCCTTGCTCTGCCGCGCCTCGAGGCGAACTTCCCAGCTCCAGGCCCCGCGCCGCCAGCGCGGCCCGAGGTAGAAGCTGCCGGCGGGAATGTCCGCCAGCGGTCCGTTGTCGTCGTCGCGGCCCTCCATCAGGTGTCCCCCGAACTCGAGCGACCATACGGCGTCGAACTTGAAGAAGCCCTCGAGCTCCACGCCCTCGATGGTGCCCGAGGTGAGGTTGACGAAGGTCAGCTCCCGATCGGCGACCTCGATGCGCTCGATGTAGTCGTCGATCTCGTTCCGGAACACGTAGCCGGCCAGAAAGAGCTTTTGACCGTACCAGCGCAGGCCGCCATCGATGTTCAGCGAGCGCTCCGGCTCGAGTGCCGCGTTGCCGCGCACGAAGCCGCGCCCGGTGGTGCCGCTGAAGAAGCGCTCGCTCAGCGACGGAAAGCGTAGCCCGGAGCCGACGTTGGCGACCAGCTCCAATCCCTGACTCAGGGGGGTAACGACGCCGGCGAAGCCGGTCAGGGCGCCGTCGTCGGTGCTCGGCGCTCCGGCGTTGCGCTGCCGCTGGTAGGCAAAGCGTCCCCCCAGGATGAAGGTCGACCTGCCGACGTTGTGCTCCAGGGCGCCGAACAGCCCCGCCTCGTCCTCCTCCCCGCCGTCCAGGGTCTGCTGACTCCCGGTCACGATCGGCGCGCCACCGACCACGCGCCGATTGGTCTCGCGCGCGTCGACCGAGCGGCGCCCGAAGTAGTCGATGCCGTAGCGCACCATGGTCTGGTCCGAAGCCTGTCGCCGCTGTTGCCACTTGAAGCCGCCGTCGACAGCATCGTTCTCGACGGTGTCGACCCGTCTGTCGGATCGCGACACCCGGGTCTCGAGGTCGTTGGGGTGGGCGTAGGCGGTCAGCTCCCAGCCCGCCTCGGAGCGTGCCTCGAATCGCACGAGCGCGTGGTTCTCCTCCGGATAGACGGTGACCCGCTCCGGAAAGTCGATGTTCGACTTCTGAATGTCGCGCCCCGCCGAGCCGATCGCCAGCACGCTGTACTCGAGGGCGCCCCGGGTCCAGGTCCGCTCGGCGGTGGCCGATGTCTGCCGGAAGCCGGTGTTGAGCTCGTCGCCGGCCGGCGTCTCGGAGCTCCCGGCGTTGCGATAGGCGAAGCCGACGCTCCAGTCGCCGTCGCCCCAGCCGACCATCTGGCGCGCCTCGTCGCCGCGGCTGTCGAAACCGCTCTCGATCGACCAGCCTTCGTGCGTGCGGGGAAAGAGCTGCACGACCCCACCCAGCGCGCCGGAGCCGTAGTAGGTCGAAGATGGGCCGCGCAGGACGTCGGCCGCTCCGACCAACAGCGGATCGACGAAGGAGGCCGAGACCCCCGCGCGCCGCTCGCCGACGATGCGCATGCCCGATACCAGGGTCATCACCCGCTGCCGAGAGACGCCCCGCACCGAGTAGGTCTGGAAGATTCCTCCCTGGCCGTTCTCGGAGACCCCGGGCATCGAGGTGACGATCTCGGCGATCGTGTTGGGCGGCGCCACCAGCTTCGCCGGGTCGAGCACGCTGCTCGCCACGCTCACCGGCGAGAAGTTCCTTTCGCCGGGGTTGGCGGTCACCGCGATCGATTCGTAGATCTCCTGCTTGACCTCGAGGGTGATCTCGACCGGCACATCTTCCGTCTCCACCCGCACCGTCCGCGACTGAAACCGCGAGTGCGTGACGGTCAGCTCGAGGGGAGCCTCGGCCTCCGGCAGGCGGAATCGGCCATTCATGTCCGAGAAGACGAAACTTCCGTCGGACGCCGTTCGCACCCGGGCGTGCTCGATCGGCGTGCCGGCGGCGGCCAGCACACGCCCCTCGACGGCCGCCCGGGAGGGCGCCGCAAAGGCCCAGGCGAGCAGTGGAAGGAGCGGTAGAAGGAGTCGTCGTGATCGCATGGCTGGGCGCCCGGCGGGTTCTACCATGCGAGCTGCGTGCCGGTCCACACCAGGTTCCCCCGCCGGCCGGACGAGCACGTACAATCGGCCGGATGCCACCCCCCTCCGTCGAGCTGCGCGGCGTCAGCAAGTCCTACGGGCGGTTTCGCGCGGTCGACGACCTCTCCCTGAGGATGCCCGGCGGCACCATCTTCGGCCTGCTCGGACCCAATGGCGCGGGCAAGACGACGTCGATCCGGATGATCATGAACATCATCGCGCCCGACAGCGGCGAGATCCTCTTCTTCGACCGCGCCCGCACCGATGTCGACCTGGCGCGGGTCGGCTACCTGCCGGAGGAGCGCGGCCTCTACCCGAAGATGTCCGTGCACGAGCATCTGATCTTCCTCGGGCGCCTGCACGGCATGTCCCGGCCGGACGCCGCAGCCGCCACCGGGCGCTGGCTCGAGAGGGTCGACCTCGCCTCGTGGGCGCTGAAGAAGGTCGAGGAGCTCTCCAAGGGGATGCAGCAGAAGGTCCAGCTCGTCGGAACCGTCCTCCACGAGCCGCAGATCCTCATCCTCGACGAGCCGTTCTCGGGTCTCGATCCGATCAACCAGGGCCTGTTCAAGGAGCTGCTGGCCGACTATCGCGACGGCGGCCGCACCGTCATCTTCTCCACCCACATCATGGAGCAGGCCGAAAAGCTCTGCGACGAGATCTGCCTGATCTCGGGCGGCCGCGCCATCCTCTCCGGACCCCTCGACGAGATCAAGCGGCGTCACGGCAGCAACGCCTACCGATTGGTGGCGACCGGCGAGGTCGAGCGCGCCGCGGACGTCGCCGGCGTCGAGAGCGCCGTGCGGCACGACGACGCGATCAAGCTGATGCTCACTCCCGGAGTCGAGGGCGCCGACGTGCTGCGCGAGCTGGTCGGCTTTCTCGCCGTGCGGGAATTCCGCTCCGAGGAGCCGAGCCTGGAGGAGATCTTCATCGGATCGGTGCGCGATGCGACTTGACAACCTCCGCGTAATCGCCGCTCGCGAGTACCTCGCGCGTATCCGCACCAAGGGCTTCTGGATCGCCACGGTCGGCCTGCCGCTGTTCATGGGCGCCGTGCTGGTGCTTCCGGCGCTGCTCCTGACCCGAACCACGAGCGCCCATCGCATGGTCATCGTCGACACGACCGGCCAGATTGGCGAGCGGCTGGCCGCGGAGCTGACCGAGTCGGCCCGGCTCGAGCGCTTGACGGAGCAGATCGAGGAGGCCCTGCCCGGAGCCGAAGCCGCGGCCCTGGAGGAGAAACTCCAGGGATTCGTGCCCATTCTGGAGGCGCCGGCGGCAGACCTGGCCGAACAGCGAGCCGGGTTGGACCGCCGGGTTCTGGCCGGCGATATCGACGCCTGGCTCTGGATCAGCGAGGACGGGCTGGCGGAAGACCGCGTCGAGTATCACGCCGAAAGCGTCTCGAACTTCGTGACCCAGGAGCGCCTGACGCGCGCCGCTTCGCGCATCATCCGCGCTTTCCGGCTCGCCGAGGCTGGCCTCGATCCCGACGAGATCGAGCGGCTGGGCCGATCGGTCGACCTCGCCACCTTGCGGGTCACCGAGGCCGGCAGCCGCGAGGAGCAGGCGGCCACCGGCGTGGTGCTCGCCTATCTCCTCTTCTTTCTGCTCTACATCGCGATCCTGGTCTACGGCCAGCAGGTGATGCTCGGCGTGCTCGAGGAAAAGAGCTCGCGCATCGTCGAGGTGATCGTCGCGACCACCCGGCCGGTCGAGCTGATGGCGGGCAAGCTGGCCGGGATCTGCTGTGTCGCCCTGACCCAGCTCGTCATCTGGCTCGGCACCGTAGCCCTGCTCACGCTGCCCCAGGTGGTGGCGCGAATGAGCTGGCTCGCCGGTCGCTTCGAGGTTCCGACCCTCGCGCCTTCGCTCGTCGTCCATTTCTTCGCCTTCTTCGTGCTCGGCTTTCTCCTCTTCTCGAGCTTCTACGGCTCGGTCGGGGCCGCGTTCAGCAACGTCCAGGAGGCGCAGCAGTTCGCGAGCATCGGCGCAGTCTTCGTGGTGGCGCCGATGCTGCTCTTCTGGATGGTGCTCAACGACCCGGACTCGACTCTGTCGGTCGTGAGCTCGCTGATCCCCGTTTTCACGCCGCTCCTGATGCTGCTGCGATTGGCCGTGAAGGCGCCGCCGTGGTGGCAGGTGGCGCTCGGCTACCTGCTGACCATCGGTGTGACCTGGGGAATGATCTGGATCTCGGCGCGCGTCTACCGCGTCGGAATCCTGATGTACGGCAAGAAGCCGTCGCTTCCCGAGATCTGGCGTTGGATCCGCTACGCCTAGCGGGTCAGACGGCCGAATGGACCGCCACCGGTTCGATTCCGGCCTCGACCAGGCGCTGCAAGGCCGACGACCAACTCTGCCTGGCCGGGCCCGACGCGAAAGAGACTCCGGCCTTGTAGACCGCGGCGGGATCGGCTCCCTTGGTGCCGTTGGAGCCGGCGAAGCGGCACCATTCGACCTTGCCGGGCATGCCGAAGCTCTCCTCGCCGATCTGCACCCGGAAGACGTAGCTGGCGCCGACGCGCAGCTGGTGGCTCGACTCGATACCCATGCCGGAG
>JAHEKO010000685.1 GCA_024638355.1 Acidobacteriota bacterium | reverse complement strand
CCGGGCACCGAGACCAGGACCACGCTCGCCGACGGCAGGAGCTTGAGCGCGGAGCGCAGGCTGTGCGGCTCGAACTCGCCGCCGCCCTCGCTCTTGCGGGCCGCGAGGAGCGAATCGACTCGCGCCAGGGCGTCGGCGGCCTCGGTCTCGCCCGCCGCCCGCACCACGATCACCAGATCGTCGGCGGAGGCGGCCACGAGATCGGGGTGGAGCAGCCCGTTGGCATCGAGCAGCTCCAGATTCGCCTTCGTGCCCATGACGACCCCGGCATCCTCGATGCCGGGGAGAGACGCGAGGGAGCTCTGAAGATGCATCAGCACGATCGAGTCGGCGTACGCCCCGCGGCGGATCTCGTAGCTGGTGAGCGTCACGGAGATCCGAGCGCCTCCTCGAGCATTCGTCCCCAGGCGAACAGCCGCTCGTCGTGCATCCAACCGCCGGCGAGCTGCAGCCCGAGCGGCATGCCGGCCTCGCCGCTGCCGGCGGGAATCGTCAAGGTCGGCAGGCCGCTGTGCGACCAGGGCACGCTCATCACCGGGTCGCCGGTGCTGTCGATGCCGAGCGGCGCGACCCCGGGCGCCGCCGGCGAGATCCACAGGTCGACGCCGCGCTCGCTCATCAGGGCGCTCAGCTCCTCGCGCAGGCGCCGCCGCCCGGCCAGCGCTTCGGCCAGCGCCGTCGCGGAGACGTCCTGGCCCGCGCCGAGGAGCGCCGCCGTCTTCGGGTGGTAGAGGGCGCCGTAGTCCGCGTTCCAGTTGGAGTGCACGGCCGCCGCCTCGGCGGCGACGATCGCGCGGTGGCGCCGCTCGATGTCGTCGAAGTCCGCCATCGCCGGCACCACCTGTACCGAGAAGCCGGCGGCGCTCAGGCGATCGGCCGCCGACTTGAGGTGATGGAGCGATTCCTGCGAGCTCCGCTTCAGGATCGGTCCCTTGGGGATGCCCAGCCTGGGCTTTGCCGCTTCCGCTGCCGGACGCCACTCCTTCGCCAGCACCGAGGCGGCGAGCTCCGCCGAAGCGACGTCGGCGCTGAACAGCCCGACGTGATCGAGTGACGGCGACAGCGGGATCACCCCCGCGCGAGAGATGCGGTCGTAGGTCGGCTTGTAGCCGACCACGCCGCAATAGGCCGCCGGCCGTGAGACCGAGCCGATCGTCTGCGTGCCCAGGGCCAGCGGCGCCAGGCCGGCGCCCACCGCCGCCGCCGAGCCGCTGCTCGAGCCGCCCGGGGTGCGCGCCCGATCGTGCGGATTGCGCGTCGGTCCCGGGGCGAAGTAGGCGAACTCGGTGCTGACCGTCTTGCCGAGGATCAGCGCGCCGGCCGCCGTGAGCGCCGCGACGGCCTCCGACTCGGCGCCTTCGAACAGCTCCACCGGCAGGCGGCTGCCGGCGGTGGTGGGCAGGCCATCGACCCGGAAGATGTCTTTGACGCCGACCGGGACGCCGTAGAGCGGCGGCCGCTGGGCCGGCTGGGGAAAGCGCTCGGCCAGACGCGCAGCTTCGGCCCGCAGCCGATCGAAGCGGCCGGGCTCGGCCATCAACGACTGGATCTCCGGCTCGACCGCCGCGCAGCGCTTTTCGAGCACCGCCACGTAGTCGGCGGGATCGATCTCGCCGGAGACGAAGCGCCGGCGCAGCTCGATGACCGAGTCGGGCTTGTGAGAGGCCGGCATGGCGCTAGACGGAGCCGCTCTCCCGGCTCAGGACGCCCGCTTCTTCAGGTAGTCGGCCGCCAGCTTCACCGCCTGCACGATGTGCTGGTAGCCGGTGCAGCGGCAAAGGTTGCCGGAGAGCGCCATGCGGATCTCGTCTTCGGTCGGATCCGGGTTCTCCTCGAGGAAGGGCACGAGCGTCATCAGGATGCCCGCGGTGCAGAAGCCGCACTGGAGGCCGTGCGCATCCCAGAACGCCTGCTGCAGCGGATGAAGACGGGCAGGATCGTCGGTCAAGCCCTCGACGGTGCGGAGCTCGTGGCCTTCGGCCTGGACCGCGAGCATCAGACACGAGCGGACCGGATCGCCGTCGAAGAGCACCGTGCAGGCGCCGCAGGAGCCGTGCTCGC
>JAHEKO010000684.1 GCA_024638355.1 Acidobacteriota bacterium | reverse complement strand
GGCCTCGGCCTCGCTGCGGATCGTCGCCACCAGCCGCCGGTGATCGTCGTGACTGCCGTGCGACAGGTTCAGGCGCACCACGTCGACCCCGGTCTCCAGCAACGCGCGCACGACCTCACCCTTCGAACTCGCGGGTCCAAATGTGGCGACGATCTTGGCTCGACGGCTCGGCATCTCGAGGCGCTGCGCGTGGGCGCTATCCTGTCACCTCGGCTCGCGGATGTCGCGGAACAGGGTATCCTTACCCCCCATGTTCGAGGGTCTCCAGGATCGGCTCCAGGGCGTCTTCCGGCATCTCAAGGGCGAAGGTCGAGTCTCCGAAGAGGTGCTGCGCGCAGCGCTGCGCGAGATCCGGATGGCGCTGCTCGAAGCCGACGTCAACTTCAGGGTGGTCAAGTCGTTCGTCCAGCGCATCGGCGAGCAGGCGGAAGGCCAGCGCGTGCTCGAAAGCCTGACGCCCGATCAGCAGGTGATCAAGATCGTCCGCGACGAGCTGGTGAGCCTGCTCGGCGAGGAGGGCGGCGAGCTGAGCCTCGCGGGGCGACCCGCGGTGGTGCTGCTATGCGGCCTCCAGGGCTCGGGCAAGACGACGACGGCGGGCAAGCTGGCGCTGCGGTTGACTCGGCGGGGGCGGAATCCGCTGTTGGTCGCCGGCGATCTGCAGCGCGCCGCTGCGGTGGAGCAGCTGCGTCAGGTCGGCGCCCGCGTCGACGTGCCGGTGGCCGAGCCGGCCGGCGACGAGGACGTGGTCGCGGTCGCCCAGCGGGCGCTGGGGATGGCGCGCGACCGCGGACGCGACGTGGTCCTGATCGACACCGCGGGCCGCCTGCACATCGATCAGGAGCTGATGGACGAGATCCGGCGTCTGGCCGAGGCGGTGTCGCCGACCGAAACGCTCTTCGTGGCCGACGCCATGACCGGCCAGGACGCCGTAAAGAGCGCCGCGGAGTTCGCCTCGGCGCTCGACCTGACGGGCGTCATCCTGACCAAGCTCGACGGCGACTCGCGCGGCGGCGCCGCCCTGTCGATCCGCAGCGTTGCCCAGGTACCGATTCGCTACGTCGGCACCGGCGAGAAGCCTGAGGATCTCGAGTCGTTCCATCCCGAGCGGATGGCGTCGCGCATTCTCGGGATGGGCGACGTCCTGTCCCTGATCGAGAAGGCCGAAGCGGGCATGGACCGCGACGAGACCGAGCGTCTCGCCCAACGCATCGCCAGCCGGGACTTCAATCTCGAGGACCTGCGCGACCAGCTCCTCCAGATGCGCAAGCTCGGGCCGCTCTCCCAGGTCCTGCAAATGCTGCCCAAGGGGGGGCCGTTCCGCGGTCTCGATCCGTCGATGGTCGACGAGGGACAGCTGCGTCAGACCGAGGCGATCATCAACTCCATGACCCGCGACGAGCGGCGTCGGCCCCGAATCCTCAACGGCAGCCGCCGCAAGCGCATCGCCCGCGGCTCCGGCACCTCGGTGCAGCAGGTGAACCAGCTGCTCAAGCAGTACCGCGCGATGAGGAAGATGATGAAGCAGATGCGCGGCGGCTGGCTGCAAAAGGCGTTGGGGGCGAAGTAGCCCGCCCGAGCGCCGGGCCGGGCGTATCGACGGATGGCTATGAGGGCTGTTCCGCCGCCCGCTCGGATGCTACGCTTCGCCGGTAACCAACAGGCGAGCGAGCCGCGGGGCGTTTCGAGCGACCATAGCCCGCCAGGCTCGGGACTCGAGAGGGGAGAGAGCTATGGCGAAGTGTGTGGGCATCTGTTTTGGGATGGGTGTCGCGATTCTGTTCGTGGCGGCGGCCGGCTACGGCGCGACCATCACCGTCGACAGCGATACCGACGACGGCACCGGCGGGTGCACGCTGCGCGAAGCCGTTCAGGCGGCCAATACCAACTCGGCCTCCGGAGGCTGCGCCGCGGGCAGCGGCTCCGACACGATCGTTTTCGACGAGGCTTTGACCGGGTCGACGATCACGCTGACGTCGGACGAGAACACCGCGTACGGCCCGTCGGCGCTCGAGATCTCGAGCAACGTGACGATCGACGGCGTCGACGCGCCCGGTCTCA
>JAHEKO010000164.1 GCA_024638355.1 Acidobacteriota bacterium | reverse complement strand
GTCGTGCTCGACCGGATCTCGCTCGCGGTGGACGAGGGCGAGACGCTGGCGCTTCTCGGTCCGAGCGGCAGCGGCAAGACGACGCTGCTGCGGGTGATCGCCGGCTTCGAGACGGCCGACGCCGGCACGATCGAAGTCGGCGGCTCCGACGTCGCGCCTCTGCCGCCGGCGCGGCGCCGCTTCGGCATGGTGTTCCAGCACTACGCCCTCTTCCCCCATCTTTCGGTGGGCGAGAACGTGGCGTTCGGGCTCGAGTCGATGCCCGACGCCGGCTCGGCGCCCGACCGGCGGGCCCGCGTCGCCGAGGCGCTCGAGCTGGTCGACCTCGGCGGCTTCCAAGGGCGGCGCATTCACCAGATCTCGGGCGGTCAGCAGCAGCGGGTGGCGCTCGCTCGGGCGCTCGCTCCGGGCCCGCGTGTGCTGCTGCTCGACGAGCCGCTGTCGAACCTCGACCGCACGCTGCGCGAGCGTACGCGGAGGGAGATCGGCACGACCCTGGAGCGGGTCGGGATCACGGCGGTGTGGGTCACCCACGAACAAGAGGAGGCGTTCGACGTAGGAAACAGGGTGGCGGTCCTTCACCAGGGCGAGCTCGAGCAGTTCGGCACTCCCGAAGAGCTCTATCGAGAGCCCGAGACGCGCTTCGTCGCGGGGTTCGTCGGACGAGCCAGCTCGATCGCGGGGAGCTGGCTCGGCGACGGCGCGGTCGCGGTCGACGCCGGCGCCGCGGGCACCCTCCGCTGGTCGGGCGCGCCCGCGGATGATCTCGCCCGGGGAGATCGCGTCGAGCTGGTCTTTCGCCCGGAGGCGCTCGAGCTGGTAGAGCCCGGCAGCGAGGACGCCCTGCCGGTACGGATCGTCGCCCGGCGCTATGCCGGCTCTCAGACCTTCTACACCGTCGAAAGCCGGCGCGGCGATCGGTTCGAGGTCATCGGCCCCCCCGACGCGGCCGCCGCGAGCGACGAGTCCGCCGCCCGCCCGCGCCCCGTCCTCCCCCTCCCCCGCGTCTTCCCTATTTCGGGGACAGGTTAACTATTTCTCCCCGCCTTGATAATGAATAACCTGTCCCCGAAACTGGTGGCGGTGGTGCTGGCGTGGCTGGTCGGGTATCCGCTCCTGCTCACCCTGCTGGCGGCGCTCGGTCTTGCCGACGGCTGGACGCTCGAGTACTTCGCCGAGTTCGCGTCGCGACCCGACGAGTGGGGCGCGCTCTGGCGCAGCGTCTGGCTCTCGGCCGCCTCGGTCGTTCTGGCGGGACTGATCGGGGTTCCCCTGGCGTTCGTGTTCGAGCGGACCGACTTTCCGGCGCGGGGCTTCCTGGGGGCGCTGGTAGCGCTGCCGGTGGCGCTGCCGCCGCTCGTGGGCGTGATCGCGTTCCTCTTTCTCTACGGCGAGAGCGGCTTCGTGTCGCGCTTCATCCAGGGCGCGCTCGGCCTCGCCGAGCCGCCCTGGCGTCTGCAGGGCCCGGGCGCCATCCTGCTCGTGCACGCCTACTCGATGTACGTCTATTTCTACCTGTTCGTGCGCGCCGGCCTCGCGCGGCTCGACGCGTCGATGCAGGAGGCGGCGGCCATCCTCGGCGCCGGTCCGGTCCGCACGCTCTTCCGGGTGACGCTGCCGCTGCTGCGACCGGCCCTGACCGGCGCGGCGCTTCTCGCCTTCATGACCTCGCTGGCCTCGTTCTCGGCGCCCTACATCTTCGGCGGCGGCTTCCGGGTGATGACCACCCAGATCGTCTTCTCGAAGCTCAACGGCGAGGTCGAGATGGCGCAGGTCGAGACGGTCGTTCTCGCCCTGGTGGCGCTAGCCGGCCTCTGGGCCCTGGTGCGCCTCGACCGCGGCCGGGTCGAGGTCGTCGGCGGAGTGCGCGGGGTGGCGCCCAGCCGGCGATCGCTGCGCGGCCGCCTGGCGCGCGGCTCGGCCATGGCGCTCGGCTGGGGGTTCGCCTTTCTGCTGCTCCTACCGCATCTCACCCTGATCCTGATCTCCTTCGTGCCGCGCGCAACCTGGACGGTCGAGCTGTTGCCGCCGGTGCTCGACCTCTCCAACTACCTCGAGCTCTTCGATCGCCCCGAGCGGCTGCGTCCGATCTTCAACTCGCTGTGGATGGCGGCGGCGGCGACCGTCGGGGCGCTCGCCCTGGGGCTGGCGGCGGCGCGCTCGTCGGTGCGCGCCGGAGGGCGGCTGGGAGCGGCGCTCGAGGCCCTGGTCGCGGTGCCGTGGGCGGTGCCGGGCACCGTCTTCGCCATCGCGCTGGCGACCGCCTTCAGCGTCAACGCTCCGGCGGCCGGCCGGTTCGTCCTGGTCGGCACGCCCTGGATTCTGCCCCTCGCCTACCTGGTGCGCAGCCTGCCGGTGACCGGTCGCGGCGCGCTCGCCGGCCTGCGCCAGCTCGACCACTCGCTCGAAGAGGCGGCCGCGTCGCTCGGGGCCGGGCGCTGGCGGACCCTCCGGCGGGTGACGATCCCGCTCCTCAAGCCCGCACTGGCGGCTGCCGCCAGCCTGACCTTCATCACCGCCCTCGGCGATTTCGTCACCTCGATCGTGCTCTACACCTTCGACACCCGGCCCATCTCGATCGAGATCCTGTCGAGCCTCCGCCTGCAGGAGACCGGGGTGGCGGCGGTCTACGGCGTACTGCTGATGCTGGTGAGCGCCATGGCCTTCCTGCTCTACGGGCGCGAGGAAAAGAGCTGAGCCGCGCCGCGGGCTGAGACGAGAGGCAAGACGGAAAACCGTGCAAGCACGCGAGTTCGTGAGCCGCCTCTGGGTGCTGATGCTGACCATCGCGGTCGACATGATCGGCTTCCTGATCGTGCTGCCGCTCTTGCCCTTCTATGCCGAGCGGCTGGGCGCCAGCCCGACCCTGATCGGCGCGCTGGTGTCGATCTTCGCTTTCGCGCAGATGGCGACCTCGCCGCTCTGGGGCCGGCTCTCGGATCGATTCGGCCGGCGGCCGATGATCCTCTCGGGCCTGCTGATCTCGGCGATCTCCTATGTCGTCTTCGAGTCGGCCGGCTCGGTCTGGCTGCTCTTCGTCTCGCGCTTCGTGCAGGGGTGCGGCGCGGGCACGGTCGGCGTGGTGCAGGCCTACGTCAGCGACAGCGTCGAGCGGCGCGACCGCGCCAAGGCGCTTGGCTGGCTGAGCGCGGCGACCAGCCTGGGAGTGATGATCGGCCCGGCGATCGGCTCGCTGGCGGCGGCGTGGGGGGTGCTCGGTCCGGGCTACGTCGCCGCCGGGCTGTGCGTGCTGAACATGATCTTCGCCTTCATCTGGCTCCCCGAGTCGTCCGCCGGATCGGGCGGGAGCGGCAAGAAGCCGATCGAGGCGGGCGCCACCGGCCGCGCGATGCTCGAAGTGGTGCGCCGCCCCACCGGCTCGCTCGGCTCGCTGGTCTGGATCTACTCGATGGGAATGATGGCCTTCATGGCGATGAACGGCGTGTTGGCCCTCTTCCTCGAGCGCCGTTTCTCGATCGACGAGACCACCATCGGCTGGTTCTACGTCTACGTCGGAGGCATCTCGCTGGTGATGCGGACCTTCCTCCTCGGCCCGGCCATTCGCAGGTTCGGCGAGGTGGGCTCGCTGAAGCTCGGTCTACTCGCCGTCGCCTGCGGCCTGGGACTGGTGCCGCTGGCCCGCAACTTCGTCGAGCTCGCACTGGCGGTGCTTCTGGTGCCGGTCGGCACGGCGCTCCTCTTCCCGGCGACGACCTCTCTGGTCTCTCATCGAGCTCCTCCCGATCGCATCGGACTGTTTCTCGGCGTTCAGCAGTCGTTCGGCGGCGTCTCCCGCATGGTCGGGCCGCTCTGGTCGGGGGCCGCCTTCCAGCATCTCGGTATCGCGGTACCGTTCTTCCTGTCGGCGGGGCTGATGCTGGCCGTGCGTCTCTTCGCCGGCGTGGTGCGCGAGGAGTCGGCGGACGATCGGGAGGAGCCGGCTCCGGCGGGTGCCGAGACGGTGGTGCCCACCGAGCCGACGTGAGAACGGGATGGGGTGGCGGGCGGTAGTGGTTCGGAACGGGCCAGCACACCCCGCCCGGGGCTGGCTCGCGCCCCTTCTGAACGGGGGACACGAGAGAGCCTTGCCAGGCGACAAGGCCTGGCAAGGCTCCTCTTGGGATGACTGAGTGGGGGCGCTGCGCTTTATGCCCGTCTGGGGTGTGCTGGCCCGTTCCGTACCACTACCGAGCGAGCGCTGGGGGTAGAATCCCGCTGAAATGCTGCAGCGCGTCGTCTTGGCATCGGTTTCGGACGAGCTCCGGGAGCGCCTGTTCGAAGCCCTGGGTCCCTTCTCCGTCGAGGCGGTCGAGGTGCCTTCGGTTCAGCGCGCCCTCGAGCTCACGTGCGAGATCCCGATCCATCTGGTGGTCGTGTGCTATCCGATCGAAGGCATGTCCTTCGCGAAGTTCCTCAGGGCCTTCCGCGAGGCCGGCAACGCGTCGCGCGGCGCCCAGGTCGTGGCGCTCGCTCCGGGAAAGTCGATCGGCGGCCTGAAGCGCTCGGCTGGAGCCGGCGTGGCGATCCTGCGCTCGGATAGCGAGTTCGAGGAGCTGGCCACCACCTTCATGACCTTCCTGCGGCGGGCGCCGAGATTCGAGGGGAATCTGATGGTCGGAGCGGACCTCGAGCTCCCCACCGGCAAGGTGCGCAAGATGCTGCAGATCGCCAACATCTCGGAGACCGGAATGTTGCTCAGGACGAAGACGCCGCTCGAGATCGGTCACATGTTCTCTTTCGAGCTCCAGATTCCGGAGCTTCGTGCGCCGATCCGCGGCGAGGCCGAGGTGGTGCGCCTGGCCACGGAGCTCGGCTACGATCGCCGGGGAGGCGTGGGCGTACAGATCACGACCTTCGAGGGCGACAGCCGGGAGAGGCTGAAGAAGTTCCTCGATATTCGCCGCCTGCCTCCGGCGCTGGCGAAGTAGAATGCCAGGCTCGGTCGGCGGCACGGGGTCGCCGGCCTCCCCCAGGAAGGAGTCGAGATGAACGTGTTGCCCCCGGCACGGGTGCGACGAGAACGCACGATACGGCTGACCGCCGTGCCGGACGACGTCTTCCCCATGCTCTGCCCGGTGCGCGAGGTCGAGTGGGCGAGCGACTGGGATCCCTATGCCGTCTACTCGGAGAGCGGTGTCGCCGAAGAAGGATGTGTGTTCATCACGCGCCACGAGGGCGCCGAGTCGATCTGGGTGATCACCGTGCACGATGCGCAGAATCACCGGGTGGAGATGCTGAAGATCACCCCGGGCGTGACCTCGGCCGAGCTCGAGTTCGCCGTGGAGCCGGACGGCGACGGCAGCAAGATGCACGTCGCCTATACGCACACCGCGCTGAGCAAGGAGGGTCGCGACTTCGTCGCCGCCTTCGACGAGGAGCACTGGGCCGGCTTCATGCAGGAGATGGAGAGTGAGCTCAACCACTACCTGGGGATGGGAGACTCGCCGGACGCAGGCGGACCCCGCTACGAATAGGTAGCGCCCCCAACTGTGGGCGGCGTTTTTCCAGAGTCGATGAGATAGGAGAAGGCCCGATGGCTGATCAAGAAGAGAAGGTAGAAGAGAAGGTAGAAGAGCAGGTAGACGAGACGGCGGAGCAGGAAGACGCCGGCGCGGAGGCCGGCGAAGAGCCCGCCGCTGCCGAAGCGGCCGGCGCCGACAGCGCTGAGCAGGCCGAAGCCGCGGTAGAGGAGACGGCCGAGGAGACCGCCGAGCCCGCCGCTGCGGAAGCGGCCGAGCCCGCCGCCGAGCCCGCGGCGCAAGCGGAGGAAGCGACCGAGCCCGCCGCCGAGCCCGCGGCCCAAGCGGAGGAAGCGACCGAGCCCGCCGGGGAAGCGCCCGACGCCGCGGCCGAGGAGGCCGCTCCGCAGGAAGAGCTGACCTTCGAGGTCCTGCACAAGAAGACCGTTGCCGAGCTACGCGACATCGCGCAGGGGATCGAGCACGACGCCCTGCACGGCTACAGCACGATGCACAAGGAGCACCTGGTGCCGGCGCTGTGCACGGCGCTGGGCATCGAGGCCCACGCCCACCACGAGGTCGTCGGCATCAACAAGGACCGGGTGAAGGGCAAGATCCGGGAGCTCAAGGTGGAGCGCCAGAAGGCTCTGGAAGCCGGCGACCACGCCCAGCTCAAGCTGGTGCGCAAGCGGATCAAGAGCCTCAAGCGCAAGATCCGCCGCGCTACGGTCTGAGCTAGTCGCCCGGGGTCAGCGAGCCTCGCTGCAGGTCGTAGCCGTATCCGCGCGGATAGGGGCTCGTCTTCTGCCTCACACGATTGCTCAGGGGCAGTGCCTGCATGGCGGCGATCACCTCTTCATCGCTGATGCCGAACTTGCTGCCGAAAGCCTTCCAGTTCCCCCACAGGTCCATGAAGGTGATCTCGTGCCACACCGCGACGTCCGGGTTGGGCCGGTAGTAGAACGGCGTGTAGTCGCTGATAGCCGTCCCGACCGCCGCGACGCAGTCCCAGCGGGCTCCTTCCGCGATGATCTTGGTGTAGGCATCTATGCCGGCCTCGTTCGATGCCGTGGTCGAGTAGAGGCTGATCTCCTCGATGAGATCGCCGATGCTCACGCCCGACGCGTGATGGGTCTGGCTGTAGGTCTCCGGGATGCCGGTCTGGGCAGGATCCTCGCGGTACTTCGGGCGTCCGGCCATCGTCGCTCTGACGGACTTCACGTCGTCCTCGACCTCGAAGACATAGGCGCGGAAGGACCTGCCGAACTCGACCTTCACCCGGAGCATGTTGCCAAGGTAGCGGTCGTCGTATCCGACCCAGATCTCGAGCTGGAAGGGGTCGATGAAGTGCGTCAGATCCTCGTTTTCCCGGAGCGGATCGAGGTCGTCCTGGGAGATCGAGTTCTTGTCGTTCAGGTACTGGCGATTGAACTCCCCTTGCGCCTCGGCGTCCAGCTCGGCGTCCATTCCGGTCAGAGGACTGCCGCCCGTCAACCACTCGCCGAGGTCGTAGCGGTCCTGATTCGCGTTGGCCACGAGGTAGTTGCGCAACCCCTCCCGCGAAAGGTACTCCTGAGTGGCTCCCGGCTCCGTGGCTCGGCCAACCTGGCGCACGGCGAGCATGGCCCAGCGCAGCGCCTCCTGCCGGCTGGTGGCGCCCCTCATGACCATCGGCTGGGTCAGGTAGAGATGGCCCCTGTTCGGGCCGTCGTCGGCCAGGAGGGGAATGTCGATCGTGGGCACCACGTCGCTGACCCTGCCGGATTGCTCCAGGCTCATCCGCTGCACGACGTCTCCTCCAGCCCCGTCGCCGCGGAGGAGAGATCGAGTCCCACGGTTGCCGATCGATCGCTGGAGGACGGCGACGTCGGACCGCGCCGCGCTTGCAGCCGGCGCCGGCGGCGACGGCCGCGTGACGGCTGGGGGAATGACGCGCTCTGAGCTGTGCCGCGAAAGACCCGCGGCGTGGTGCCGGACCACCGCTGTCTCCTGCCTCCGATCGTTGGTGAGTATGGGAGTCCGATCGTACGCGCTCCCGCCGCGATTGGGAAGAGGCGCCCGACGCCGCCGGACTACTGGGTGGGATCCAGCTCGCCGAGGAGCTGTTCCAGAGCGTCGCGGACCGAGTCGACGGTGTAGGGATCGCCGCGCCGAGGCGGCCGGCCCTCGCGCTCGAAATAGGGGCGTTCACCGTAGATCCGGCCCCATTCGGCGTCGACGGCCGCGACGAAGTGCCGAAGGCGCGCCTCCGAACCGAGCAGCCGCCCGGTCACCTGCGCCAGCGCCGCCAGCGGTTCGTCGAAGCCCGGCTCGAGAAGGCTCGAGCTCTCGCGAGTGCGCCTCAGGAGAACGGCGCGCAGGGCCCCTTCGGAATCGTGGAGATGGCACTCCAGGTACTCCTCGATCTCGAACTC
>JAHEKO010000683.1 GCA_024638355.1 Acidobacteriota bacterium | reverse complement strand
CCGACCTTTGCTCACCCCTTGAGCACCATCTCGCCGGTCGGCTGCGGCACGCCCCCGGCGGGCTCGATGGTGACCGCCCAGAGCTGGATCTCGTCGAGCGCGGCGGTGCGGTCGACGAGGAGCATCGCGCTGCCGTCTTCCTCGACGTCGAAGATGCCCGCCGACACCGGTTGGCCGTCGGCGATGAACCAGAGCTGGTAGGTCTCCTCGGTGGTGAGCGCCGGCAGGTTCGTCGCGTAGAACACGGCCGAGCGGGCGATCGGATCGATGAAGGCCTGGCCCTGCGCGGTCGGCGTCGACTCGAGTCCCGCCAGGACGACGTTGCGGGAGCCCGGCGCCGAGACGATGCGGCCGGCCTTGGCCAGCCGCGTGAGCATGGTCTGGGCCTGCTCGAGCTCACGCTCGACGCGCTCCAGGCGTTCGGTGGCGGTCGCCCGAGCGCGGCTCTGGCGCTCGACCTCGTCGCGCATTCGCGACTGGCTCCACAGGCTCCAGCTCGCCAGCGCGGCGAGCGCGATGATCGCGGCGCGCTTGAACCACGCCGGTCCGCTCTTCAACTGGCGGCGATCGAGCTCGCGCTCGAGGCGGGCGCGCGTCATCTCCGACGGCGGGAGCGGCTCGACGCTCTCGGCCAGGCTCTCGAGCTGACGGCTCGAGTCGAGCAGCTCCCGCTCGCACGCCTCGCACCCCGTCTCGAGGTGGGCCTCGACCCGTCGCAGGTCGTCTCCCTCCAGCGCGCCGAGCGCGTAAGCGGGGATGAGGGCGAGGAGCTCTTCGTGATCGGTCATGGTCTCTCAGTAGGCGGTTCGATCCGCTCTCGCATCTTGCGCATGCCGAGCAGGATGCGTGACTTGACGGTGCCGAGCGGCTGGTTCAGGGTCGTGGCGATCTGCGAATGGCTGAGGCCCTCGAAGAAGGCGAGCTCTATACAGCGGCGTTGTTCCTCCGGCAGAACGTCGAGAGCGTGGCTCACCCGCTCGGCCCGCTCGCTCGCCTCGAGCGCGGCGGTGCCGACCGGCTCCACTTCGGTTCGCCAGTCGGGTCCCTTCTGCACCTCCTCCTCGCGCCGGGTCCGCGCCTGGCGCGAGCGGATCCGGTCGATGGCGCGGGACCTCGAGATCATCAGCAGCCATCCTCTGGGAGTCGCCCGCCTCGGGTCGTACGAGTCGGCGCGGTCCCAGGCCTGGAGGAAGGCCTCCTGCAGCACCTCCTCCGCTTCCTCGCGCCGGCCGAGCATGCGGGTCAGCACACCCAGCACCAGGGGCGCGTGGCGCGCGAAGAGCGCCGAGAACGCCCGCCGATCTCGGGCGGCGATCCGCCCCATCAGCTGAATGTCTTCGAGCTCTCGCGCGGTCTCTGTCACGGTGCGTCGTCGAACATCGTATCGAGAAAACGGCGGACGGAGCCAAGCTCCGCCCGCCGCTGCCGAATGGACCGCGTGGATCAGTTGGGCGAGCCGGGGATCGGCGTTCGCAGATAGGGGAAGGTCGCATCGAACTGCCGGGCCTGCTGCTTGGCACCGTCGGTGTAGGGCAGGGTGCCCGAGGGAGCGTCGCTCGGGTTGCAGAACGCGCCGGGGAAGGCATGGCAGAGGGCGCCCATGGCGACCCGCAGCGTGATGTCGACCACGTCGTCGCCCGGACGCCGCCCGTTCGGGAAGCCGGCGTTGTCCCCGGCGAGGGCGCCCAACTCCTCCTGCTGATCGCGGGGGGTCGGCGGGATGGAGGTATTGAGCCGCTGCATCTCACCGAAGCCGAACTCGTTGAGCCCGGCGATGCCGGTGACGAAGGTGGCGAGCAGATCGTTGCGCGGGAAGTTGTTGGGCGCGGAGACGCCGAAGAGGATCTGGAGGATCTCCGGCAGCGTGGGGTTGGTGACGTAGCTCGCGAACTGGAGGTCGCTGTCGGGGCTCGAGGCGTTGAAGCGGTTCTTGTCCTTGAGACCGATGACGACCTCGTTGACCAGCGGCATGCCGAGGCGCGAGACCTGCGTGTGGCGGCTCGAGGTCGAGGCCGGGCGGTCGAACGACGGGTTGCGCCGCAGGCTGGTCCGCTTCGGCAGCGAGGCGGT
>JAHEKO010000682.1 GCA_024638355.1 Acidobacteriota bacterium | reverse complement strand
CGCGCGTGAGTCGGCGCTGGGCCATGAGCCCGGTGGTCCGGCCCATCTCTCCGGCGACCAGCACGTCGAGCTCGGTGCCCCAAACGGTGACCACCGCGTCTTCGAGCGCGCAGCTGCCGGACAGGAGCTGCGCCAGCCCGGGCTGGGCGGCATCGATCTCCAGGTAGGAACGGATCGTCGGCTTCCACAGGTCGCCTTCGACCAGCAGCACCCGCTGTTCGCCTTCCCGTGCCAGGGTCAGCGCGAGGTTGAGGGCGGTCACGGTCTTTCCCGTGCCCGAATCGGGGCTCGAAGTCGCCACGATCAGCGGCTCGCCGCCGAGCTGCTGCTTGTGCTGCTCGACCTGGAAGGCGAGATTGCGATACTGCTCGGCGGCGTAGGAAACACCCTCGACCGAGCTCAGTATCAAGGGCGTTCCGGGAACGACCCGCGCCCAGCGGCGCTCTTCCGGACGGCGGCCGCTGCCCGGGGGCTTCATCTCGGAGCTCACGCCGTTCTCCCTTGCGCCTGCCTGGGTCGAGCGGCCGACGGACTCTCGATCTGGGGGATCACCGCGATGACCGGAACAGCCGGGAAGGCGTCCTCGAGAGCGGTCGCGTCGATGTAGCTCTGGTCGAACTCCTCGCGCAGGAAGACGAGGCCAACGCCAAGCGCCGCGCCCGCTGCCAGGCCGATCATCAGCAGCAGCATCGGGTTGGGGGCATAGGGAGACGACGGCGGCCGTGCCTCTTCGAGAATCCGGAACTGCTCGCTCTGCCGCCTCATCTCGAGGTTCTCGGCCAGCCGAGCGTCGGTGCGCTTGGCGAGCAGAGCCTGGTACGACTTGCGCGTATTGTCGTAGTCGCGCGTCAGGCTCAGAAGCTCCTGCTCGACGCGGGGAATCTCCTCCAGACGCCGCTGATAGCTGTCGATATCGCGCAGGCTGCGATTCCTGTCCTGCTGCAGCCGCGCGATGTCCATGTCGATCTGCCGCAGCTGCTGAACGGCCAGCGGCTGGGCCTCGGCGCTGGGACCCGTCGTCGACCGCGGCGCTCCTTCGAGCGCGGCGATCTCGTGACGAAGCCGGACGACGTCGGGATGCCGATCGGTGTAGCGCGACCGCAGCCGCGCGAGCTCGAGCCGAAGCTCCTGAAGCCGCGCCGCCTCGGGAGCGGTCGTCACGCCGCTGTCGAGATAGGCGTCGGCCTCGCGCTTCAGCAGGAGCTTGCGAATCTCGGCGTTCTCGATCGCGTCGCGGGTGATCTCCAGCTTCTGGTCCAGGTGGGCGAGGGCGGCCAGGTTCGCATCGCGCTGATCCGGCAGCCGACCGTCGTTCGTGATGCGGAAGTGCGCGACCTTGGCCTCCTGCTCCTCGAGACGCGCCTTGGTCTCCGCCAGCTCTCCCTCCAGGAAGGCCGACGTGTTCTGCGCCTGGCTCTCGCGCATCCGCAGGTTCTCGGCGATGAAGTACTGGCCGACCAGGTTGGCCGTCGCCGCGGCCTGCTCGGGATCGGGCGCCTTGAAGAAGATCCGGAAGATCCGGCTGCCCTGCACCTGCAACGTCAGGTCCTGACGCACGCGACTGATGGCCGCGGCCGTCTGACCGGCCGACACCAGCTCGGGATAGAGACCGACCTCCTCCACGATTCGCTCCAGGCTCTCGCGATTCGTGATTTGCTGCTCGATCGTCTGGAGCCGGTCCTTCAGACTGGTGGTGACGGTCGCCTTGACGTAGTTCTGCGGGACCTTCTGAGACTCCACCATGATCAGGGTGCTGGCGCGGTAGATCGGCGTCATCAGGCTGAGAGCGACGAAGCCCCCAGCGAGACCCGCGATCATGGGCACGGCGACCCAGATCTTTCGCCGCCAGATCAGGCGGCCCAACTCAGCCGGTGAGAGGGCCTTCATGGCCTGCACCCGGCGTTTCTAATCTCTCCCATCATCGGTCCCCCCCTTGCGACCGACGTGACTCACTTCAACCCTGAATGTGAGACGGCCGGTTTCACTACTCGCTCCGCGGGGGCCAAGTGACCAGATACAGCGCCCCGCATCCTTGCTTCCGATCCGCGAGCCCGATAGGCCCCGCGAGAAATGGTGTATTG
>JAHEKO010000681.1 GCA_024638355.1 Acidobacteriota bacterium | reverse complement strand
ACGGTGCAGGTGACGATGATCGGCGCCGCGCTGGCGGCGGGAGAGCGGCCGCGGATCGCCGAGTGGCTCGGCCTTGCCGCGGCCCTCGGCGGCCTCGTCTACCTGGTGGCGCCCGGTCTGACGGCCCCCGATCCGCTCGGCGCCCTCTTGATGGCCGTGGCGGGAGTCGCCTGGGGCGTCTATTCGCTGCGCGGTCGGGGAGCGGCGGCGCCGGTGCGGGCGACGGCGGGGAACTTCGCACGCACGCTGCCCTGGGCCGCGGCCGCGACCGTGCTCGGCGTCGAATGGCTGCGTGCGGCCGGATCCGGCCTGGCACTGGCCATCCTGTCCGGGGCCGTGACCTCCGGGCTGGGCTACGTCCTCTGGTATCGGGCCCTGCGCGGCCTGACCGCCACCCGCGCGGCCATCGTGCAGCTGGTCGTGCCGGTGCTCGCAGCATTCGGCGGCGCGATTGTTCTCAGCGAGACGATCTCGCTGCGCCTGACCCTCGCCAGCGTGCTCATTCTCGGGGGAGTCGCCGCGGCGATTGTGGCCCGCGAACCCCGGGGCGCGAAGAGGGCGGATTAGAGCCGGCGGATCGATTGCGGTAGCCTTACCGCTCGTTCCACGACGCGGGGGGCTCCGATGCGCGTAAAGCTGACTCAGACATTCGGACTGTTGCTATTGGCCGCGGCCCTGTCGGCGACGGAACCGGCGGAGCAGGGCGCCGACGCCAAGGCGGTCCCCGAGCCGAAGAGCTCGGTGACCGAGCACTCGGTGGTGATCGGCGACGAGACGGTGAGCTACGAGGCGACCGCCGGCTACCTGATCGTGAATGACGCCGAGGAGAAGCCGGCCGCGCAGTTCGGCTACACGGCGTACGTGCGCAAGGGAGTGAACGATGCGAGCCGCCGGCCGATCACCTTCGCCTACAACGGGGGTCCGGGCTCGTCGTCGATCTGGCTCCACATGGGCGTGCTGGGCCCGCGCCGCGTGGTGGTGGCCGATGCCGACTTCACGCTGCCGCCGCCGTACGAGCTGGTCGACAACGAGCACAGCATCCTCGACGTCTCCGATCTGGTGATGATCGATCCGGTCGGCACCGGCTACAGCCGCCCGGTCGGAGAGGCCAAGGGAGAGGACTTCTGGGGGGTCGACCAGGACATCGACTCGGTCTCGCGGTTCATCAAGGCCTACGTCACCGAGACCGGCCGCTGGGCGTCGCCGAAGATCTTGCTCGGCGAGAGCTACGGCGGCATGCGCTCGGGCGGCGTGGCGCTCGAGCTGCTCACCAAGCACGGACTGGCGCTCAACGGCGTCGTGGTGGTCTCGCCGTTCATGTCGTGGCCCTCGGGCTTCGACGGCCTCAACGTCGACCTGCCGCACGTCCTCTTCCTGCCTACCCTGGCGGCTACCGCCTGGTACCACGAGGCGCTCGAGGATCGTCCGGACGACCTGGTCGCCTTCCTCGAAGAGGTCAAGGCCTTCGCCTACGACCGGTACGCCCCGGCCCTGCTCAAGGGGAGCCGGCTCGCCGCCGAAGAGCGCGCGGCGGTGCTGGCCAGCCTCGCGCGCTACACCGGCGTCAGCGAGACCTACTGGGACCGCGCCGATCTACGGGTCTCCCACCAGCAGTTCGTCAAGGAGCTTCTGCGCGACCGCAAGCAGACGGCCGGCCGTATCGACTCGCGCTTCGCCGGCCGCAGCTTCAATCTGCTCGGTGAACAGATGAGCTACGACCCGTTCAATTCGGCGGTCTCGGCCGCTTTCACCGGCTCGTTTCTCGACTACTACCACAACGAGCTCGAGTTCGGACGCGACATGGAGTACAAGGTCTCGGGCGGGCTGTGGCAGAAGTGGGACTGGGGCCACTCGCCGCCCGGCGCCGGCGGCTTCAAGATTCCGGTGCCCGACACCTCGATCGATCTGGCGCGCGCCATGGGCCAGAACCCGCACATGAAGCTCCTGGTGCAGCAGGGCTACTACGATCTGGCGACCCCGCAGGCGGCCACCGAGTACGCCATCGAGCACATGGATCTGCTGCCCGAGCAGCGCGAGAACATCCAGGTCGAGTACTACGAGGCGGGGCACATGATGTACCT
>JAHEKO010000163.1:4997-7939 GCA_024638355.1 Acidobacteriota bacterium | reverse complement strand
CTCCTGCGGCGTAACGTAGTGTCGATGGGTCTATCGTCTCGACCGCTCGGCGCCTTCGAACGCGCTCAATACCTGACCGGGGAAGTCTACTCCTTCAACCTGGTGATCTGCGTGCACCTCGACGCCGCGCTCTCCGAGCCTTCGCTGGCGGGCGCCTGGGCACAGCTCCAACGCCGGCATCCTCTGCTCAGGTCCGCGATTCGGAGCCGGCGCGGGGGGCCGGTCTTCGAGCCGATCGACGGCGCGCCGCCGGTCCCCATGCGCACGGTCGAGCGGTCGACCGACGCCGCGTGGCGAGGCGAGGTCGAGGCCGAGCTCGCGCGCCCGTTCGACGCCACGCTCCCTCCGCTGGCCCGGTGCGCGATCGTCTCGGGTCGGGAGCGTCAGGAGGTCATCGTCACCCTGCACCACGCCATCGTCGATGCCGTGGCGGCGATCGAGATCGTGAGCTCCCTCCTACGCCTGGCCGCCGGCGCGGCCGAGTCGCCGCTCGAGATCGACGCGCCGGACTCTCTTCCCGCGAGCGCCGAGGCCCGGTGGCCGGCCCGCTTCCGCTCCCCGCGCGTCTGGTGGCCGAGCCTGCGTTTCATGGTCCGCCAGCTGGCCGACGAGATCGGCTACCGGCGGCGCACGCGCGGCCGGCGCCACCCGCCGCCCGAGGGGCCGTACGAGTGCAGGATTCTGCCGCTCGTCTACGGCCGCCAGGAGACCAACGCCCTGGTGCGCGCCACCCGTCGGGCGCAGGTGGGGGTGTGGAGCGCGCTGACCGCGGCCATGCTCCTGGCGGTCGCCCGACACCGCTACGCCGGTAGCCCGCTTCCCCACCGCTTCCTCGCCTTTCCCCTGCTTCGCCCCTACCTCGAGCCGCCCGTTTCCGGCGCGGTCGTGGCCGGCTACTTCTCCATCGTGCGGCTCACGACCCTCGTCGATCCGGCGGCCGATCTCTGGTCGCTGGCCAGCGCGATACACCGGCTCAGCGACGGCGCCGCCAAGCGCGGCGAGAAGTTCCTCTCGGCTCGCTTCAGCGAGCTCTCGGTCCGGGGCATGCTGCGGCAGAAGAGCTGCCGGATGGCCACTGCAGCCCTGAACTACGCCGGCGCGGTGGAGCTGCCGTCCCTCGGCGCGGCCGGCGCGGTCGACGGCCTGCGCGCCTTCGTCTCCAACTTCCCGCGCGGCCCCGAGTACACGGCGCAGGCGCGCATCTTCCGCGGCCGGCTCCATCTCGACATCCTCTATCTCGACTGCGACATGAACGAGTGGGAGGCCGCCGGGATCGCCGAAGAGATGCGCCGCCTGCTGGCGACCGAAGGAGATGGCTCATGACCGTTCCACCCGAAGAGGTTCTCGAGATCGTCGCCGTCCAGCTCGGAGCCAAGGGCGTCGAGCGCGGGGATCATCTGCTCGAGGACCTCGGTGCCGATTCCGCGGATCTGTTGAACCTGGTTCTGGCGCTCGAGGATCGGCTCGGGACCTCGATCGGCGAAGAGGAGGTCGCCGCCCTCGAGACCGTCGACGATGTGCTGCGTCTCGTTGCGCGCCCCCGCTGAGGAGCGATGGAGAGCTGCCGCACCCTGCTCGACAGACTGGCGCAAAGGGCGCGCGAGGAGCCCGAGAGCCCGGCCTTTCATTTCGCGGGCGAGTCGTGCTCCCTGGGTGAGCTCTGGTCGCGGGCGGGAGCCTTCGCCGGCGTGCTGCGCGAGCGAGGGCTGTCGCCGGGGGAACGGACCGTGGTGGCCGAGCCGAACGGCGCGGGCTTCTTCACGGCGTTCTACGGCATCCAGCTCGGCGGCGGCGTGCCGGTGCCGCTCTACCCCGGCTCGGGCGCGCGCCGGCTCATCGCCATGGCCGAGCGCTGCGGCGCGCGAGTGGTGGTCGCGTCGGGCCTGGAAGACCCGTCGCTCGGCGCGCTGCGGTCGGCGGGCCTCGTGCACCTCTCCCCCCGGGAGGCAGCCGGGATGCCCGACGCGTCATCGGACGTTCCCCCGCCCGATCCCGAAACCCCGGCCTACATCCAGTACACGTCCGGCAGCACCGGGGAGCCGAAGGGGGTCGAGGTGCGGCACGGCGCGCTCCTGACGAACATCCGGCAGATGATCGCGGGGATGGAGATCACTACCGCCGACGTCTTCGTGAGCTGGCTTCCGGTTCACCACGACATGGGCCTCGTGCTGATGACGATGGTGCCCCTCTATCTCGGCTTGCCGCTCTTTCTTCTGCCGACCACCCTCCGCGACCCCGGCCTGTGGCTCGGCGAGATCCAGCGGTGTCGCGGGACCTTCACCGCCGCCCCCGACTTCGCCTATCGAGTCGCGCTTCGCCACCTCGACGGCGACGGGGGCTTCGACCTCTCCACTCTCCGCGTCGCTCTCAACGCGGCCGAGCCGGTGCGCGCGCGAACCGTCGAGGAGTTCGAGCGGCGATTCGGCCTCCGCCACGTGATGATGCCCGCCTACGGCCTCGCCGAGGCCACCGTAGGCGTCTCGATGTGCGCCCCCGGCGAGCCGGTGCGAGTGGATCGGCGCGGCTTCGTGTGCGTGGGCCGGCCCTTTCCCGAGGTCGAGATCGTCGTTCTCGCCGACGACCGGCCGGCGCCTCCCGGAGCGGTCGGCGAGATCCTCGTGCGCAGTCCGGCCAACACGCGGGGCTACTGGCGGGACGCCGAGGCTACCGGGGAGCTCTTCTGGGGAGACGGCTACATCCGCACCGGCGACCTCGGCTACGTCGATCGACTCGGCGCCCTCTACGTGGTCGGCCGGCGCAAGAACCTGATCATCCAGGGCGGGCGCAATATCGCTCCGCGGGAGGTCGAAGAGGCCATCGATCGGCTTCCCTTCGTGCGCAGCGCGGCCGCCGTGGGCTTCGATCGCGGTGGCGACGAGGGCGAGCAGGTGGTGGTCTTCGCCGAGCTCCGCCGCGAGCACGAGGGCGCGCGAGCGGAGTAC